>VFKQ01000125.1 GCA_009885445.1 Anaerolineaceae bacterium
AGAATCAGCCCGAAGCGTGGATAAAGACTCTCGTCTGGCTCGCCGGTGAGGGCTGGGAAGGAGTCGCGCGGCGCTTGATTCAATTGCTCGAGGGGCATCCAAATGTCCAATCCGAATCGCTGACCGAACTACAACTCTATCTTGATTTGATGCGGCATCACCTGCAATCCATGCGGCGCGGTTTGGATATATTCGCGCCGTGGCTAAGCCGCCTTGAGGAAGTCCCCGCGCCTTTTATCGACACGCCCGCCTGGCAGGAATTTCGTGACAGCCTGCCAATTGAATTGCCGCGGCTGGGGCATGCTGCCGAAGCGTATGAGCACATCAAAATTTCATTGAACCGCTTAAAGACGCAGGCACAGGATGAAGCGGCGCGTGAGTGGTGCCAAAAACTGGATGACGATTTATCGGCGGCGCGCTTGACGGTAACGCCGCTCATCATCGGTTTTCACGACCTCGCCGAGCAGGCGAACACGGCAGTAAGCAACATGGATTTCCGCTTTCTGTTCAGTGAGCGTCGACAGGTATTTCATATCGGTTACAACGCCAGCACCCAACGGCTCGATCCGAGTTTCTACGATTTATTGGCGTCCGAAGCTCGGGTTGCCAGCTTGATAGCGATTGCCAAAGGCGATGTGCCGCACAGTCACTGGCAACATCTCGGGCGGCCGGTGACGAGGGTGAACGGCAAGCAGGTTCTGCTCTCATGGAGCGGCACCATGTTCGAATATCTTATGCCAACTTTGTTCACCAGAAATTATGCTGGCACGTTTCTCTCGGATAGCTGTTATGTGGCGCTCGAAGCGCAGATGAGTTATGCGCAGGAAAAAGATGTTCCCTGGGGAATTTCAGAATCTGGTTACCACGCCTTCGATACTGATTCGAACTATCAGTATATGGCATTTGGCGTGCCTGCCCTGGGTTACAAACGCGATCTGCCCAATGACCTGGTGATCACGCCGTATGCCTCGCTAATCGGGCTTTCACTCAATCCGCAAGCGGTGTTGAAAAATATGGCGCATCTTGAGAAATTGAAGATGCTCGGGCGCTTTGGTTTTTACGAATCGCTTGATTACACCAAGACGCGCCTGCCCGCCGGACTAACACATGCTGTGGTGAAATCGTATATGGCACATCATCAGGGCATGATTCTGATGGCGGTTTGCAATTATCTTTTAAACGATGTGATGGTTGAGCGCTTTCACGCCGATGAGCGCATCCAAAGTGTGGAACTATTATTGCAGGAAAAGATTCCACTAAACCCGCCCATTGAATATCCGCATCTCGATGAACCAGCGGATTTGCCCGAGGGGCCGCGTTCGGTCAACAGCGCACCGTGGCGCGTGCCGGTGGATGGTCCCCTCCCGCAAGTGCATGTGCTTTCACACGGCGACACGAGTGTGCTCATCACCAGCGCAGGGAGCGGATTCAGTCAATGGCGCGAATTCGCATTGACTCGCTGGCACGCAGACACGACTCTCGATCAGTGGGGCACGTGGATCTATGTGCAGGATCGCGAGAGCGGTGCGCTTTGGTCTGCCACCTGCCAACCCATTGGAAGCGCACCTGAAAACCAGGAGGTGTTGTTTTATCCGCACAAGGCCGAGTTTCGCCGCAGGGACAATGACATTTCCCTGCGAACCGAAATTATCGTCGGTACGGACGGCGTCGAAATCCGGCGGGTGACTATCCTGAACGACAGCGACCTCCCCCGACGGCTGAAACTGACCAGCTATGGCGAAGTCGTGCTGGCGACTCAGGCCACTGACCGGCGGCATCCAGCCTTCAACAAACTCTTTATCGAAAGCGAATATCTTCCCAAAGAAAATTCGCTCTTGTTCCAGCGCCGTCCGCGTTCTGCAGACGAAAAACCTGTCGTGCTGGTCCATGCGTTGGTTGTCGAAGCCGGGCGCAAAGTGACAGGCGCTCACGAAAGCGACCGCGCCCAGTTTTTGAGCAGGTCACAAACAACCCGCACCCCACTGGTGTTGCACGGCGCAGGCGCTCGTGTTAACCGCCCCCGTGCCGGCGCTAACGGGACACTCGACCCAATTTTTTCGCTGGCGCAGGAAATAGATCTGAAGCCGCACACCCGCACTCGCGTCACGTTCCTGACCGCCGCCGCGTCATCGCGTAGTGAAGCGTTGGAGCGTGTGGCCCGTTACCAGTTGCCACGTGAAGTCGGCCGCGCCTTTGACGAAGCCCGTGCCCCCCGCGAAAGAGAACTGGTCGAAATGGGATTGAACGCCTACAATGTCGAAAACATCCAGCGCCTTCTATCTGCATTGCTCTACCCTGTTGGGACATTGCGCGCCGCACCGCATATTCTCGCGCAAAACGTGAAGGGACAATCAGACTTATGGGCGTTCGGCATCTCCGGCGATTATCCGATTTTGTTGGTGCGCGTGCAGGATGGCGAATCGCCTCTCCTGCGCGAAGCCTTGCAGGCTTTCAGTTACTGGCACAGCCGCCATGTCACCATCAATCTGGTGATCATGAACGATCAAGATACCGGCTATGCCCTCGATTTGCACAACGCCATTCAGCGTCAGATTCGGCGCATGGGCGCGGAGGCATCGCTGAACCAACGCGATGGTATTTTCGTTCTGCGCACCGATCAACTGGGACACGCGGATAAAATTTTGTTGGAAACAGTCGCGGGTGTTATTTTGGATGAAAAAGGAGGGACACTTGCCGAACATGCTCAGCGACTCACCTCCCAGCCGATTCCCCTGCCGAGGTTCAGCGCTTCGATCTACCCCGCGCTGGATTCTGCTCCGACGCCCGCACTTTCCCCTCCAGCCGATTTGCTCATGGACAATTCTCTCGGCGGATTCAGCCGCGACGGACGCGAATACGTGATTCATTTGAAACCAGGTCAACACACGCCGCATCCATGGATTAATGTCATCGCCAATCCGCAGTTGGGATTTCTGGTCTCTGAATCTGGAGGCGGCACCACATGGGCGATCAACAGCGGCGAGAATCGGCTGACCCCCTGGCGCAATGACCCCGTGTCAGACATGCCCGGCGAAGTGATCTACATCCGCGATGAAGAAAGCGGACTGGTCTGGACGCCCACGCCCATGCCGGCCGGCGCAGATACCGCGCATGTGATTCGTCACGGCGCGGGCTATTCGATCTTCGAGAGTCAAAGCCATGGCCTAAACCAAAACCTGCGCTTGTTCGTTGCGCCGCATGCGCCCGTCAAAATTGCACATCTGCGTTTGCAAAATCTATGGGACCGACCACGGCGCGTTACAGTCACATACTACGCCGAATGGGTGCTCGGCACAACACGTGACAAGAGTCAAGCGCACATCATGCCAGAATTTGACCCCGAGAAAAATGCCCTGCTCGCCAGCAATCATTTCAACACTGAGTTTGGCGAACGCGTGGCATTTCTGGCGGCCAGCAAAAAACCACATGGCGTCACCACCGACCGCACAGAATTTTTGGGGCGCATGGGCAGTCTGCGCGCGCCCGCGGCGCTGGGCCGCATTGGATTGGCCAGCGCAGTCAACGCCGGGCTGGACCCGTGCGCCGCCATCCAACTGCATGTTGATCTGGCGCCCGGCGCGAGCGAAGAAGTGTTTTTCTTAATTGGCGAAGGAGCCACCCGCAGTGAAAGCCTTGAACTGATTCGGCAGATTCAAGAACGGGGTGAAGTCGAATCCATCTGGCAGGCTGTCGAAAAACAATGGGATGAAATCCTGAATTCCGTCACAGTAGAAACACCCGACCCTGCCATGAATCTCATGCTCAACCGTTGGTTGATGTATCAAACGCTTTCCTGCCGCATGTGGGGACGCACCGCGCTGTATCAATCCAGCGGCGCGTTTGGATTCCGCGATCAACTTCAAGACTCGCTGGCCTTACTGCACACGCGCCCGGATATTACGCGCGCGCAAATTTTGGAAGCGGCGCGGCATCAATTCGAAGCGGGCGACGTGCTCCATTGGTGGAATCCGCCCGCCGGGCGCGGTGTGCGCACGCGCTTCTCAGATGATTTATTGTGGTTGCCTTATGTGACTGCCGAATACGTAACAACCAGCGGAGACGAATCCATCCTGCTCGAAAAAATTCCATTTCTTAAAGCGGAACTGCTCAAGCCCGACGAAGCAGAGCGTTATAGTCAAAACGAATCAACGAGTGACACATTCACACTTTATGAACATTGTTGCCGCGCACTTGCGAAAGGATCAACGGCTGGAATTCACGGATTGCCCTTGATGGGCGGCGGCGATTGGAACGATGGAATGAATCGAGTCGGCCTGCAAGGACGCGGCGAGAGCGTCTGGCTCGGCTGGTTTCTCTACACTACCCTCACGAAATTTGCGCCTCTTGTCGCGCGGATGGCGGGTGACCCTGCGCCATATTTTGAACAAGCTGAAAAATTATCCCAGGCGCTCGAAACCCACGCCTGGGACGGAGACTGGTATCTGCGCGCCTTTTACGATGACGGCTCACGCTTAGGCTCACAAAAAAACAATGAATGTCAGATCGATTCAATCGCTCAATCGTGGGCCGTCTTATCCGGCGCAGCGGATCCGGCGCGGGCGGCACAGGCAATGGAATCAGTGAATAGTCGTCTGGTGAAACAGGCCGATCAATTGATATTGTTGTTAACTCCGCCATTCGACAAATCCGCGCGTGACCCGGGATACATCAAAGGCTACCTGCCCGGCGTGCGCGAAAACGGCGGACAATATACCCATGCCGCCATTTGGACTGCCTGGGCGTTTGCCAAACTCGGGCAGGGCGAGCGCGCCGCAGAGTTGTTCCACATGTTGAATCCCATCAGCCACGCGGATACGCCGGAAAAAGTTGCGCGCTATAAAGTGGAACCTTATGTGATTGCCGCGGATGTTTACGGCGTACCCCCGCACACTGGCCGCGGCGGTTGGACGTGGTACACCGGCGCCTCTGGCTGGATGTACCGCCTGGGCATCGAAGCGATTCTGGGAATCACGAAATCAGGAAACATGCTCAGTATCAACCCATGCATCCCCCGCGCCTGGCAGGGATTCAAAGTGGATTACCGCTTCGGAAAGACCCACTACAAGATTCAAGTGGAAAATGCGAATGGAATTAATCAGGGAATCCAGCAAGTATTGCTGGATGGAAAATCTTTGCCCGATAATCTGATTCCCCTGATGGATGATGGTCAATCACATGAGCTGCGCGTCGTGATGGGATGAATTAAGGCCGATGAGTATGTCCGTTTGCCTCAAGCAGATTTTTAAGCAAGGCCAGGTTTTCCTTGATCTGTTTCTTCATTCGCTTTTCAAGTACGTTCTCATTCACCTGAAAGAAATTAATTACATTGGCCTGCGTTGATTGGCTAACCTTGGTGCAACCTTCGGCAATCTCAAACGTGTAAGAGGTAACCGAATTTAACAGGCCGGAGACAGATTTGAACCCATATTTTTTTGTGCGGCTCGTACTCTGTCACCTCATAAGTGCTGAGTACACTGCGCCCCATCAAGTGACCAATACTCCTGAAGAGCGCGCCAATACTGCCGATATCTTCAAAGAGATTGGCGGTGGCCAATGTCCCGTATTGCCATTGAAAGTCATTTTCAGGCGTACTGACATAATCGAAGACCTGCCCCACCGGCGCGCTGGCTTACGCGTTCGCCGTGCAAGAAATTCTGGCGCAAAATGTCAGCGCAGATTGGATTGTCCTCGGCACGCCCTCGGGCGGCACACACGCGGGACTGGTGCTGGGTCAGCGGTTGTTTAATTTCACGGGCAAGATTCTGGGCGTCAGCATTGACGAACCCGAAGCGGAATTAAAAAGGCACGTTGCGCAACTTGCATCACAAGCCAGCGAACGCTTCGGCGCGCGGATCAACTTCACCCCTGATGATGTTCTGGCAAACGAAAATTATTGTCAGGCTGGTTACGGAGTCTTTGGCCCGGGCGAGCGAGAGGCCATTGACGTGTTCGCCCGCTACGAGGACGTCCTGCCCGACCCCGTCTACACGGGCCGCGCGGCGGCGGGCATGATCGACTTAATCCGCACAGGATTCTTCAAGAAGGATGAAGCCGTTTTGTTCCTGCACACCGGCGGGCAGACGGCGCTGTTTGCGGACAAGTATGCGGGCGAGCTAATCGACAAATAAACAATGCGTCGGCGTAACATATTTTGCTCTATAAAATACGACAACTACAATCCACAATATCTGAAATCTGAAGTAAAACCCCAACCTTCCAGCCCATGGCGGCAACACGAATTAAGTAGCCTTCTTGTACAAATTTCTGATGCATTATTGACGAGAACTAACGCCAGCAGGAGTAGAATCTAAATTAAGAGAAAGGAGAAAATCATGAAGAATATAGCTGGCTTGTGGATTGACCATCGAAATGCGGTAATCGTGTTGGTAAAGAATGGGGAAGAAGAGTTAAGACGCGTCGAGTCGCATATGGAAAAGCACGTGCGCTTTACGGATGGCTCGTCAGATAGCGGCTCCGGCGAGGATTCGCGAGATCGTAAGTTTGGCAATCACCTAAATAAATATTATGATGAGCTGATTGACGCTTTTCACAACGCAGACTCGCTTCTAATTTTTGGCCCTGGCGAAGCAAAGGCCGAGTTAGCCAAACGAATGGAGCAAAAGAATGTCAAAACCGATGTGCTTGCCATGGAGACCGCCGACAAAATGACCGACCCACAGATATTGGCAAAAGTTCGCAAGCACTTCAACCTTTAGAAGCCGCCAACCAAAGATATCCATTAAGAAAAGGTAAAAATAACATGAACACCCAACGAAAAATCACAATGGGAGAAGCTCGTGAGATCGGCGCCCAACTAAAAATCAATTGGACAAAAATTGACCCCGGGCAGTTCCGGCGCGGACTGGAAGTGGAACTCGAACATGGCGCCCGAGACCCTGAGACTAATGTGACTGGCGATAATCTGGTACGCACCGGGAAAATCGCCTGGGCGCACCTGAAAGAAATTGGGGACTACTACACCCGCTTGGACAAGATGGAGGCCGAGGCAGAGTCGCAGGGGTAAATATTCTGTAAAAAAACAGCCGCTCCACAATTGTGGAGCGGCTGTTTTTTAAGAACCATCTATATTGCTGGCTAACCCATCACTGGCCGAAACTTATACCCATACACGATCATGCCGCGCTCGTCGCCGTCGTCGCGCATTTTGCGCGTCACCATTTCCACCGGCATGCCGATTTCCACTTTGTCGCCCAGGTCGGTCAATTGCGCGGTGATCATCGGGCCCTCGGCCAGCTTCACCAGCGCAACTGTGTAAGGCGCGTTGGCTTCGTATCCGCTGGGCGCGTCGTAAACGGTCGTGAACGAATACACCTCGCCCTTGCCGCCAAAATTAAAAAGTTCCTTGGCCTCGTGATGGCACTCGGGGCACACGTCACGCGGCGGGAAGATCTTCGCGTCGCAGTGCGGGCACACCTCGCCCACCAGGGCGTAACGTTGTTGTTTGAGTCGCCAATGTTTC
>VFKQ01000267.1 GCA_009885445.1 Anaerolineaceae bacterium
AGTCACGGATAATCTCCGGGCGCAACAGACTCACCACGTACGAAAACTCGGTGAACTTGTAGCCGGGGAAAATCTCCTCGGTCACTGCCGCGCCGCCGACGAGGTGACGACGCTCGAGAACCACGACCCGCTTCCCAGCGCGGGCGAGATACGCGGCGGCGACGAGTCCATTGTGTCCGCCGCCGATGATGATCGCGTCGTAAGTATTGGATGATGTCATAGTATTTCCTTTGAAAGCTGGTTTCGATACGCCCTTCGCAACGAGCGCTCAGGACTACTCAACCAGCGACTGATCACTGGTCACTGATTACTGGTTTACTTCTTTTTCCACTCAGGCTCATAAAACGGCAACTTCACAACTTTCGCCGGTGCGTGTTGACGGTGATGCTCCACTGTGATTTCCATGCGCACATCCGTGCCAACTTCAAAATATGGTTTCTGCAAATGCGCCAGCGCGATGTACCTCTTCAACAGCGGCGACCAACTCGAAGTGGACGCATAGCCCACTTGCACATTCCCAACCAGAACCGGCAGACTTCCGCGCACCGCCATGCCCGGAATCTGCGGCGGCAGGCCAGCCGATTTATATAAATTTTCCATGCCCACCCAATCCACTTCCAGCCCCACCATCTTCCACGTCGAGCCTTCGCGCTTTTCTTTTTCCAATGCGCGGCGACCGACGAAGTAGCCCGGCTTATCCAGCGCCACTGTCCAATCGAGTCCCAACTCGAAGGGCGACGACTTCTGCGATTCGATCCACGCATGTGTCGTCGAGGTGTAATCCACGTCGAGCATGAACAGGCCCGCTTCCACGCGCGCCATGTCCATTGCCAAAATGCCGACGGGCGTAATGCCGTAGTCCGCGCCCGCGTTCATTAGCGCGTCCCAGATTGCCAGCGCATCTTTGTTGTCCATCCAAATTTCATAACCGAGATCGCCGGTGTAGCCCGTGCGCGAAATTGTGACGTCCATCCCGTTAATTTTATTTTTCATCAGACGGAAATATTTCAGCCCATCCAAATCGGATTCACATACCCGCTTCAACACGGACCGTGTAGCGGGTCCCTGAAAACTGAGCGCCGCCACGCTGTCGGTGACTTCGCGAATTGCCACGTCCATGCCCACCGCGTTCATCGTCAGCCAGCGCAGATTCGGTTCCGCGGAGGTCAGCCGAAACGTCGTCTCCTCGAGGCGAGTGACTGTCCCATCGTCGATCATCTTGCCATCTTCGTCACACCAGCCCGTGTATGCAACCTGTCCAACCTTCATCTTATGAATGTCGCGCGTGGTAACACGATGCAACAAAGCCGCCGCGTCTTTGCCTGTGATGACATACTTGATCAACGGCGAGACATCGATCAGCGCCGCCGAATTGCGAATCGCCCAATACTCGCGGTCGAGCACGTGCTCATACGAGCCTGCGGAGAAATATCCCGCCCACTTGCGCCAATTCTGCGGCTGGCACAACGCGGACGTTCGTTCATGGAAGGGGGTGGTTTTGAGGTTGAACATAAAAATCCTTTTGAACCGCCAAGAACGCAAAGGTCGCAAAGAAAGCTTTTAAATTCTTCGCGCTCTTAGCGCTCTTCGCGGTAAATATTTCTATTTGTTTGTATACTCCGCTGGCGCGAAGAACACAAGCAACGTCAACTCTGCTTCAATAAAATGGAAGCGGTGCTCCACATTCTTCGCCACGTAGACAATCGAACCGGCCTGCACGGGGCGGTTATCGGCCAAGTTTACCTTTGAAAATGTCATATTCTCTTTCTTTTCCTTCCGTCTTCGACCAGCGCATGATTTCTTTCAAGTCCACAATTTGATCGTTCGCCACCAAAACCGCCTGGGCCAATCCTTGCTGGTCGTTCCAAAAATAAAAGGCGCATAATCTGTCTTTCACACAGTCTGTGGCAGAGACCACCCGCGGAGTGCCCGTTGCCAGTTCGAATTCGCTCACTTCCTTCACGGATTCCTCGCCAACCGAAAGCGGACCATCTGGAAACTCAACAAAAACACTGGTAGCGGGGTTGATGAAATAACGCCCCTGCTCTTGAAAGCCCAGCTTTTCCATGACCGACTTGATGTTGCGTCTTTTGGCAAAGAGGATGTTGATCAAATCGAGGTCTTTGGAAACATACTTGTCACTGCTATAAAATGAAACCGCACTTCCGCCTGAAAGGACTACTTTGATTCCCTCTACCAGCAAAGAATCTTGAATGTAAGCGGCCAGTTCAACCTGACTCATGTTCCTGATTTGCTTCATAAGGTTTTAGCACGCGCCCGCGGCCTGCGTCTATTCATCGTTAATTCTTCGCGCTCTTTTGCAGGATAAAACGATAATGCTTTTTCGAGCAATGCTTTCAGCTCTGTCAAAAATGAATAACGCGGATTGAACATATACGGGCGGGTGCGCCCCACTGCGCGGCTGACCAGCACACCGCTTTTCTCAAACTTGTCCAATTGCATTTGAATCGATTTCAAATCCGATTCGTAGAAACCGGAAATCTCACGCGCATATCCTTCCTGACGCGCAAAAATATAGATCAGCACCCGTTCTGCATTTTTTGAACCAAACAGCGCTTCTATCATGAAGCAATTCCTCTCGACGGTTATTTTCCGTCAAATGACGGTTATTTTCCGTCATTATATCATTGCCTGTTCGCGTATTCCGCCGGAGCGAAGAAGACGAGCAACGTCAACTCTGCCTCAATAGAATGGAAGCGATGCTCCACATTCTTCGGTACGTAGACAATCGAACCAGCCTGCACGGGGCGGACTTCGTCCGCGACTTGAATCTGCGCGCGGCCGCTGACCACGTAGTAGACTTCGTCCTCGGTGTGCGGATTCTGCGAGTCGACTCCGCCTGCGGGGAGGACGTACAGTCCCAGGCTGAGGGCGGGGACTTGGAGAAACTCGAGGTAGGGCTGGCCGCTTTCCCGTAAGTGCATCGGGACGTTGTGGGCGCGGAGAGAGGCGAGGTCATTTAATTCGTAAGCTCGCATAACGTCATCCTATTCTTTTGTGCGCGTTAATAATAACAGGAAGAGGGTCACGCCTGTGATGGCTAAAATAATATTTCCGCTGGCGCGGCCAAAGACGAAACTGAGCCAGGGGAGAAGGTAGAGCGCAATCAGCGCGGCGCGGATTTTTGGGCTGGCCGAATGGGTGAACGCGTAAGTAAGCGGAATCAGCAAAATGACGTAATCGTAATTGACCATGTAGGGCAAAACGAAACCAGTGAGGGCGGCGCTCAGGCTGATCAGCGCGGCGGGGTTGTCTGAAATATTTTTGCGCCAAGCATAGGCCAGCGTGATGGCGAGCAGTAAAAGTACGCCGCTGACGGCATATGTGGAGACGTCGCCTGAAACGCGCGCGAGCATGGTGGCGAGATTGCCGCAATAACTGCAGGCGTGGATGTAGGGCGAGGCCTGCCAGGTGAGGATGGATTGTGGAAAGGTGAGCGGCCAGCGCGGCTCGATGGCGAAGCCAATGCCAGCCAAAATAAACCCCGCCGCGATAGTCATGCCGCGCGCACGGCGGGCGAAAATTGTTTTTTGAGTCATCAGCCAGACGAAGCCGCTGAGGGCGATGATGAAGCCGATGTGCGGCTTAAAGGTCAGCAAGGCCAGGGCGAGGGCGGCGAGGGGCGCGTCTTCTTTGCGCGTTGCGAAAATAAATAGTGCGCCGCCGAGCAAAACGGGCAAGGTGTAATTGCCGACGCCGATCAAACCTACAGAGGGGAAAAATAAAATGAAAGCAATCAGCGCAAACAGGCGAGTGCGTTTATCCAAGTCTGTGCTGAGTAAATGCGCGGAGAGGGCCAATATGCCAAGGTTGAGAATCGTCCATGTGCGGTAGGCCCAGTCGAAGGGCAGGAAGGCGAGGAAGAAAAATGTGCCGCCATACCATGGCGGATAGGGGAAATAGGGGTATTGTTCGATGGAAATTCCCGGCGCGGTTTTGAGAATCAGTTGGTATTGGGCGGCGAAGTCGTAGAACGACGCGCCCGCGCGCCAGCCCGCCAGCGCGTGATACAGCGACATGAAATCGGAACGCAACGCGGGCTGGGGCAGGACCCCGCCGAGGGCGATGGCGAGGAGGACGAAGAGGAGAGTTGATGCAAAAATTTTTACGAAGCGAAACATGGGGAACCTTACATTTCAAGTTTTACGATGGCTTTCAAAATTTACACAAAGGCACAAGGACACGAAGTTTTTTTCTTTGTGCCTTCGCGGCTTTGTGCCTTTGTGTTCAAAATGTGTTTGCAAAAAGGGCACGACGCAGCGTGCCCTTGCAATTATCCCCAGCGCCACGCGGTGCCGTCTTTGCTGTCTTCGATGGTCACGCCCATTTCTTTTAACTGGTCGCGCAGTTCATCGGAGCGCGCCCATTGTTTTTGCTTGCGCGCTTCGTCCCGCTCGGCGATGAGCGCATTGACTTGCGCTTCGGCTTCGCTCGAGCCGGTTTTTTCGGCGAGACGCAAACCAAGCACACCCGCCAGTTCGCGTAAAGTATTTTGCGCGGGCGTGAGTTGCGCTTCGCTTGCGCCATTGTCGCGGGATGTATTAATCGCTTTGACCAACTCGAACAGCGCGGCGACTGCGCCAGCGGTGTTGAAGTCGTCGTCCATCGCGTCGCTGAAGGAGCGTTGAGCGGATTCAGCATTCGAGGCGAGGGATGCGGCGCTTTGGGCGGAGAGCCCGCTCGCGGAGGGGGAACCCGCTTTTAGCGCGGACTTGAAGCGCTCGACGGATTTCTCGGCGGAGTCTAACGTCTCGTCGTTGAACATCAGCGGCGCGCGATACGTCCCGTTCAGCACGAGCATGCGCATTACATCCGCGTCGCGCGTTTTTAAAAATTCTTTGATGCTGACGATGTTGCCGAGGCTCTTGGACATTTTTTCGCCGCCGAGTTGCAACATGCCGTTGTGTACCCAGTAGCGCGAAAATTGTTTGCCGGTGTAGCTTTCGGTTTGGGCGATCTCGTTTTCGTGATGCGGGAAGACGAGGTCGTTGCCGCCGCCGTGGATGTCGATTTGTTCGCCGAGTTCGGCGAGATTCATGGCCGAGCATTCGATGTGCCAACCCGGGCGGCCTTTACCCCACGGGCTGTCCCATGAAATTTCATTTGGCTTTGCAGATTTCCACAGGGCGAAATCCATCGGGTGATTCTTGGCTTCTTCCACTTCGATGCGCGCGCCGGCTTGCATGTCTTCGAGTTTGCGCGCCGAAAGTTTGCCGTAGTCCGCGTCGCTGGTGACGCTGAAGTAAACATCGCCATTCGCGGCGGCGTACGCGGATTCTTTTTGAATCAAGCCTTCGATGAATTTTACAATCAACGGCATGGTCTTGCTGACTTGTGGATACGACGTGGCGGGAAGCACGTTGAGATTTTTTAAATCGTTGGTGTAATCTGCGATGTAGCGCTCAGAAAGTTTGAGCGGGTCTTCACCGAGTTGATTCGCGCGGTTGATGATTTTGTCGTCTACGTCGGTGTAGTTCATTACGTGGCGGACGGTGAAGCCGCGATGCTCAAGATAGCGGCGGATGATGTCGAAGACGATGGCAGACATGGCGTGACCCACGTGCGCGTCGTTATACACGGTGACGCCGCACACGTACATCTTGACCAGGTTCGGCTCAAGGGTGACGAAGTCTTCTTTTTTGCGGGAGAGGGTGTTGTAGATTTTCATGGTTTGGTGGTTGGGGGAGTATACAGGTATACAAGAAACTCGTTTCCGTGTTTACGTGTCTACCTGTCTCCATGTCTACCGATTCAGTTCTTCCGCTTTCCGTATTTCCCTTCATCCACGCGGCCAAAGATCATGCGGCCTGCCGCGGTTTGCAGGACTTTGGAGATGGTCACTTCGACATATTCGCCGATGACGTCTTTGCCGTTTTCGACGACGACCATGGTGCCATCGTCGAGGTAGCCCACGCCCTGTCCGTACTCCTTGCCCTCTTGAATGACGTTGAGGCGCATCACTTCGCCGGGGAGCACAACGGATTTGACTGCGTTGGTCAGCTCGTTGATGTTGAGGATGGTCACACCCTGCAGTTCGGCCACGCGGTTAAGGTTGTAGTCGTTGGTCAGCACGGGACATTTCATCTGTTTGGCCAGCACGATAAGTTTCTCGTCCACTTCGCGCACGCCTTCCACGTTGATGTCGCTGATGCGCACGAGCACATTGGGAAGTTTTTGCAGTTCGGCTACCGTCTCCATGCCGCGCCGTCCGCGCGCGCGGCGCAGTCCATCGGCAGAGTCTGCCACGTATTGCAATTCGTTCAACACAAAGCGCGGGATGAGCAATGTGCCGGGCAAAAATCCGGCGCGGGCCACATCGCGCACGCGGCCATCGATGATTACGCTGGTATCCAGTAAGATGTTGCGGTTGAGATTCGTCCACGAAGACGAAGCGCCGCTCTCGCCGGCACTGCGTCCGCTCATGGCGCTGATCAATCCCATGATGTCACCCTGGCGCATGACGAACAGCGAGACGCCGAAATAACTAAAGACCACCACGCCCACAAAAGGCAGGATGCTTCCAAACGGGGCAGGCAAAAGTGAGAGCGGAAAAGCCAGTAGGGCGGCGATGAGCAGGCCGACGATTAGTCCCACCAGCGCGGCAAAAAGTGTTTCGGCGGCCAGGCGCCCGAGCAACGAGCGAATGCCACGCGCCGGACGTGTGGTGATATAGGGCATCAGAATCAAGCCGACCAGCGAGCCCATCAGCCCAAAGATTGCCAGATATTTAAACCGCTCTTGCGGATCAAGACTGCGTGACACGTCACTCCCCCAGGCGCCACCTATAAATGCCATTACCAACATGCCAATAATGCGAAAATAAAATTCGATACTCATGATCACTCCCAAATAATAAAAAGAATAAATGCTGAGTGCATGATAGCACGCCTGCCCTGCCTAGTCAAACCACGCGCCGATTTTTGCCTTCTGAAAAGCCTGCGCGCGTGGTAAATTTTAGTGAGAGAACAAACCCATGGCCATAGACCGTTTCGGACGTAACATGAAACCACACCGAGTAATAGACCTTGCAACTAATAGACACCCTTAATCGCCCTTTACGCGACCTGCGAATTTCCGTCACCGACCGCTGTAATTTCCGCTGTGTGTATTGCATGCCCAAGGAAATTTTCGGGCCGGATCATCAATTCCTGCGCCGCGATCAAATTTTGACTTTCGAAGAGATCGAACGTTTGGCACGTATTTTTGTCGCGCATGGCGTTCGTAAGATTCGGCTGACCGGCGGTGAGCCATTGGTGCGCCGCGACCTGCATCTTTTAATCTCCATGCTGTCTGTTATTCCCGATCTTGATCTTACGCTGACAACCAACGGAGCCTTGCTCGCCAAACAAGCGCGCGCCCTCAAAGGCGCGGGATTAAAACGAGTCACAGTCAGCCTCGACTCGCTTGATGACGAAATATTTAAAGCAATGAACGATGTGGATTTTGCCGTGGAGAATGTATTGGAGGGAATGGACGCGGCCGCCAGAGTTGGGCTGGGTCCGATCAAAGTAAATATGGTGGTCAAGCGCGGTTTAAATGAATCCAGTATTTTGCCGATGGCTCGTTTCTTTCGCGAAAAAGGCTACATCCTGCGCTTCATCGAATATATGGATGTGGGTCATTCCAATGGCTGGCGCATGGATGATGTCGTCCCTGCGGCGGAAATTATCAAAATGATCCATGCTGAGATGCCTTTGGAACCGCTTGACCAAAACTACAAAGGCGAGGTGGCCGAACGTTGGTGTTACAAAGATGGCAGCGGCGAGATCGGCGTAGTTGCATCCGTGACCCAGGCATTTTGCAGTACCTGCAACCGCGCCCGTATTTCTGCCGAAGGAAAGTTATACACATGTTTGTTCGCGATCAAAGGACACGACTTCCGCGATTTAATGCGCGGCGGCGCAACGGATGATGAAATCTCACAGGAGGTTGCGCAAGTATGGGGCAAACGTGGTGATCGTTATTCAGAACTTCGATCTGAAAATACGATCTCTTTGCCAAAAGTGGAAATGTCGTATATTGGGGGATGATTTTGCATGTTATAAGTTACAAATTGCAAGTTGACAAGTTTAACTATTCCCATCTGTCAAGTATAAACCCTCGACCTTTAAACCTTACATCATGATTATTAAAGCCATCCTCTTCGACCTCGACGGCACGCTTCGTCATCACCTCCCCGACAGCGTGGATGTTTTCACGAATTACGTCGTCACCCTCGGCGTCACCGTGGACTCTGCCGCGCGCTTGCGCGCCGCGCGTTGGGAACATTACTATTTCGCCAATTCGCCCGAACTTCAATCTGACAATAGAACCCACCCTGAGCAGAGCATGTTCTGGCTTAATTATTCGCGCCGCCGTTTGCTGGCTTTGGGTTGCACACCCGAACAAGCAAAGAGTCTCGCGCCGCTCTCCTCGGCGCACATGCGAGACTCGTATCAGCCGCAGATTTGGGTGCCCGCAGAAGTGCCATCCGTGCTGACCTTGCTTCGCGAAGCAGGGCTTATTTTGGGAATCGTTTCCAATCGCAACGAGACCTACGAGGAACAAATTCAGCAAATGGGCCTGCGCGAACATTTCCATTTTTTGCTCGCCGCGGGCGAGGTCAATTCATTCAAACCCGACGCGGGCATCTTCCTCGCCGCGCTCGAACGCGCAGGCACAACCGCCGCCGAGACAATCTACGTGGGCGACAACTACTTCGCCGACGTGGTCGGCGCGCAAAATGCCGGTCTGCGCGCCGTGCTTTACGACCCGCGCGGACTCTTCCCCGAGGCCGAGTGCGCGGTCATCCGTTCGTTTGAGGAATTGCCTGCACTGACGAAGTAGTATTTCGTAGAATCATTTTCCCTGCGCTCATCTACGCCAATCTTCGCGAATAAAAAGATTAGACATCTTGCAAAAGTCTCATCGTGTTCGGCCAGCAGTTGTACTGCTGGCCGTGCGGCAGTTGCACTGCCGCACGAACTTGGGCTGGGGCATATTTATGCAAGACATCTATTAGCGCAAATTCGCGCAGATTGGCGGATTCGATTTGTTCTGCGCTACAATGTTCTTGCTAAAAAAGGAATCATGAAACTAAAACACTGGATCGTCTTCATCGCCCTCGGCCTGATCTGGAGCTCCTCCTTCTTGTGGATCAAAATTGGCGTGCAGGAAGTTTCGCCCATGGTGCTGGTCTCCTTCCGCATGTTGTTCGGTGCAATCACCGCCACGGCTTACGCTTTGTATCTAAAAACAAACTGGCCGCGCGACCGCCGCACGTGGATCATCTTCGCCATCCTCGGCCCGGCCAGCCTGGCCATTCCCATCTTCTTCATATCATGGGGTGAACAGACAATTGACTCCGCCGTGGCGGCCATCCTCAACGCCACCGTACCCCTCTTCACCATCGTCATTGCTCACTTCTGGCTCGGCGACGACAAAATGACAATCCAAAAAGTGGCCGGTCTGCTCATCGGTTTTGGCGGGGTCGTCATCCTGCTCAGCAAAGACTTGATTGCAGGTGTACATAATTCGGCTGTTGGGCAAGCCGCTGTCATCCTCGCCTCCGTCTTTTACGCGGCCAGCGCAGTGGGCGCGCGTAAATTCACCCAACATGTTGAAGCGCCCGCGCGCAGTGCCATGCCGCTGATCACCTCCACCATTTTGATGTGGGCCGTCACACCCACGATTGAAAGTCCCTTTCTCATTCCGCATTTGCCAATCACATGGGTGGCCGTGTTATGGCTGGGCATATTGGGCTCAGGCGTCGCCACCGTCATGCTCTATTATCTTATTCACGAGATCGGCCCCACGCGCGCCACCATGGTCACTTATGTTTTTCCTCCGGGCGGCGTTTTACTCGGCGTGATCTTCCTCAACGAACAGCTCTCATGGCAATTGCTGGCCGGCACTTTACTCATCGTCTCCAGTCTTGCCGTCACGAACTGGAAACCGAAACAGTGACCAGTGATCAGTAATCAACATTGAACACCAAACACTGAACACTGAACACCGAACACAGAAAACTGGAAACTAAAAACTCATGACAGACTTCCGCGCAGGTTTCACTGCCATCATTGGCCGACCCAACGTCGGCAAGTCCACCCTCGTCAACGCTTTGCTCGGGCAAAAGGTTGCCGCCGTCTCGCCCAAAGCGCAGACCACGCGCCGACGTCAACTCGGCATCCTCACCACCGAAACCTACCAACTTGTTTTTGTCGATACGCCCGGCATCCACGCACCGCGTCACAAGCTCGGCGAATATTTAAATCAAGAAGCCAACGACGCATTGGAGGGAATGGACTCAGTGCTCTGGCTCGTAGACGTCACCACCGACCCGGGCATAGACGACGCAAACATCGCCGCCCTAATTCCGTCTCGGACCCCGCTCGTGCTGGGTTTAAACAAAGTGGACATGGTCCAAGCCCCGGCCCTCACCGCCCGCACTGACGCCTATCGCGCCCTCTTCTCGCGCGACGTCGAGTCCATCGCCCTCTCCGCCACCCGCGGCGACGGCCTGCCCGAATTGCTCAACCTGCTCGTCGCGCACCTGCCCGTCCGCGAAGCAGAGTTCGACCCCGACCAGGTCACCGACCTTTACGAAAAAGAAATCGCCGCAGACTTAATCCGCGAGGCCGCGCTAATTAATCTGCGCGAAGAAGTGCCGCACGGAGTCGCGGTGCGCATTGACGAGTTCACCGAGCGCGAAAACGGCGTGGCCTACATCGGCGCGACTCTGTTCGTTGAGCGCGAATCTCAAAAAGGAATCGTCATCGGCGAGGGCGCGAAGATGCTCAAGACCATCGGCTCCGCCGCGCGCAAAGAAATCGAAGCCATGGGCGGGCACCCCGTCTTCTTGGAATTGCGCGTGAAAGTGTTGAAAGGCTGGCGCGATGACGAGGAATGGTTGCGGCGGTTTGGGTATAAGATAAAGAAGAAACGATAAACAACGTAGACAGGTAAACACGGAAACAGGTAAACACGTAGGGCCGTAGCAATGCTACGGCCCTACGTGTTTTTATTTATGCACAGGTATGCAAGTTGCCCAACCATGCAGATTACCTGTCTACCTGTTTACGTTTTTCACCTCACGTCTTCAACGGTCTGAATCCCTCGCCCAATGCCTCATGCGCGATACCGATGACCATGAACGCGCTCGGGTCCGCTTCGTGGACGATGCCCTTCAACTGCGCGATCTC
>VFKQ01000353.1 GCA_009885445.1 Anaerolineaceae bacterium
ACTTTCTTCTCGCCCAATACGGCGGCTAAAAGTTTTAAGTCCACATTCGAGGGGCCGGGGACAACGACCAGCAACGGCTTCTTCGGCTTCTCGCGCGTGACCACAATTGTCTTGAACACAACCTCGGGTGGCACGTTTAGAATCCGCGCGGTTTCGAGCGCGCCCAATTTTTCTGCGGGGGTTTCGTAAACGCTATACGCAATCTTGCGCGCATCCAACAGGCGGGTGATGTTATTCGTAGGGGTCATAAAAATAATTTTACCCGTTCTTCTTCATATCCTTGGTGTCCTTTGTGTCCTTCGTGTTTAAATATTTTCTAAAAGGCATCGCCCGTTTGGATTACAATCATCCCATGAAAGCCGCCCGCGACCTGCCCGATATCGAGGAACTGCTTGGCGCATTGCCTGAGTCATACGCGCTCACAGATCGCGAACTCATCCAACGCGCCTATCGCGTGGCCGAAGAGGCGCATCGTCCGCAGAAACGCGCCTCGGGCGAGCCGTACATCACGCACTGCATCGCCGTCGCAAAAATTCTCGTCGAACTGCATGTGCCGCCGGAAGTCGTCGCCGCTGGTTTACTCCACGACACGGTGGAAGATACAACCGTCACCCTCGACGACATCCGCCGCGACTTCGGCGAGACGATTCGCACCCTCGTCGACGGCGTGACCAAGCTCAACAACCTTCCGCGCGTCTCACGCGGCGATCAACACGCGGGGACAGCGGATTCAGCCGACGAAGAGGACGCCTCGCTTTTTGGCCGCAAACAGGACGTGGTCAGCGAAACCCTGCGCAAAACTTTCCTGGCCATGGGCGAAGACGTGCGTGTGGTGCTGATCAAACTGGCCGACCGCCTGCACAACATGCGCACCCTGGGGCACATGCCCGAAGAAAAACGTCGCCGCGTCGCCCAACAAACCATGGACATATTTGCGCCATTGGCCAGCCGACTCGGCATCTGGCAAATCAAGTGGGAATTGGAAGACCTTTCGTTTCGTTATGTGAACCCCGAAAAATATAAAGAGATTGCCCAGCAACTCGTAGAGCGCCGCCCCGACCGCGAAGCCACGCTCAGCGCCATCATCGAAGAGATTCGCGCCCATCTTGAAAAGAGCAACATCCAAGCCGAAATCAGCGGGCGACCTAAACACATTTATTCAATTTACAGGAAAATGATCAAGAAGGAAAAATCCTTCGACCTCGTGCGCGACATCCGCGCCGTGCGCCTGGTCGTCGCCGACGTGCCCACCTGCTACGCCACGCTCGGCCTGATTCACATGCGCTGGCGCCCACTGCCCAACGAGTTCGACGATTACATCGCCGCGCCCAAAGACAATAATTATCAGTCCCTGCACACTGCGGTCATTTACGAAGATGGCAAAGCTGTCGAAGTACAAATTCGCACACCCGAAATGAATCAGAATGCCGAATTGGGCATCTCTGCACACTGGCGCTACAAAGAAGGTCGCGAGCGTGACATGGCTTTTGAGCAACACGTCAACTGGTTGCGCGCCATGATGGATTGGAAGCAGGACGTGAACGACGCGCAGGAATTTGTCGACGGCATGAAGTCAGATGTCTTTCAAGACCGCGTCTACGTCTTCACACCCAAAGGCGACATCATTGATTTGCCCGCCGGGTCCACGCCGCTCGATTTTGCGTACCACGTCCACACCGACATCGGTCATCGTTGCCGCGGCGCGCGCGTGAATGGAAAACTTGTCCCGTTGGACCATGCCCTTAAAACCGGCGACCAGGTCGAAGTCCTGAC
>VFKQ01000153.1 GCA_009885445.1 Anaerolineaceae bacterium
CAGTTTCTGCGCTTTTCTCACCGCGAAGGATATTTGAGAGCGCGAAGGCTTGCCTTTTATCCCTTTCATCCGTGGTTAAATTTGCCGATTCTCAAAACCGCAATCGGTTATCGACGGCAAAGCCGTGTCGAGATATTATGACCGTGCGCGTTATAGCGGTGAGATGAAAAACGAAAAACGAGATTTTGTTTGGTAGAATCCACGCATAGATGATTTCAATCAGGAGAGTGCCATGAAAAATTTTAGAATAATCAGTCTGTCCACTTTTATGATCATCGCCTCTTTGCTGGCCGCATGCGGACCAAAACCCGCCGTGCCCTCGGCCACTCAGCCGCCCGCAGGCGCGGGCGCTTCAACCTCCACCAAAGCGCCAGTAGCCGCCTCAACCGAAACACCCTCGCTGGTGGCCACCGTCACCAAAACGATTGCGACTCTCGTCGCCGCTGTCACGGGCACCGGCGAACCCGCCGTGAGCGCCACGCCCACTTTGATCACCTTTGAAGTCAGCGGCCCCTCGATGGAAGTCGGCTCACATTATGCGTATGTAGACGGAAGCATCCTCGTCCCCGTCCCGGCCGGCGAATTTACGATGGGCAACAACATGCCCGATAGTCCCACGCACAAGGTGAGCTTAAGCGAGTTTTGGATTTATCGCACCGAAGTCACCAACCAAATGTACGCGCGCTGTGTTGAGCTGGGTAAATGCACAGACCCAGATGTGAAATTAAACATTGCCTACAACAATCCCCTGCGCATCAATGAACCCGTCACGGGTGTGAAGTGGGCGCAGGCCGAAGATTATTGCACCTTCGTGCATGGACGTCTGCCGACTGAAGCCGAATGGGAAAAAACCGCGCGCGGCCCCAATGCAAATATATTTCCGTGGGGCAAAGAGAACCCCGCTTGCACATTGGCCAATATTGGCCGTTGCAAGCCCAGCACCACCCTTGTCACACTTTATCCACAGGGCAAGAGTTATTACGACGCCCTCGATATGGCTGGCAATGTTTTTGAATGGGTCGCAGATTGGTACGTGTTTAATTATTACGGCACCGCTCCCACCGCAGACCCGGGCGGCCCAACCAGCGGTCAGAATCGTTCCGTGCGCTCCAGTGCCTACAACTCAGATAGTTTTCTGGCCGAGTCTGCGCGCCGTTTTCAAGAGCGGCCCATTGTTGCGCGCAAAGACCTGGGCTTCCGCTGTGTAATCGAAGATCCCTCTTACTTTGCTCCGTGGTGTACACAAGTGAGCCTCGTCGGTGGCGATGTGAACGGCACACCTGCGGATGTCGTCATCCCCAAGGCGGATTGCCCGCTCGTATCTGTGAGCACCGGCGGATATTGCGGCGCTGGCAATAAACCCACAGCAAACGTCACCTTTGGACCAAGTCCGTTGCCGCCCGGAACATTGACCACATTACCCGGCGCTCCGGGCGTATGCACGGCTGGCCCGAACTTGTTCATCTGTTATTCTGGCGGAACCGCCAGTATTCAAGCGCTTTGCACCGTCCCGCCACCGCCAGTCCCGCCGGGTTGCGCTGTTGGATACACTTTGGATGCTGGCACGAACACTTGCGTCTATAGTGGGAGCGCCACCGAAGCCCGTGAATGTTTGCCCGGCGCCACCTATGACCCGTTGACACAATGTTGCACCAGCACCCCAGGCACTGGCGCTTCCTACTCGCTCTGCCCGGTGGACGCGCCCTATCCCGCCGGCGGCTCGTGTTGGGCCTGGCCGATTAGCGACTACGGCCCCTTGCAGACCATTGCCGTTTCGCTGGGTTCTTGTGGCGGAAACGGCGGCGGCACTACCGGCACGCCGAATAGCTGTAACGTTCAGGCCTGTACTGTAGGCACCTGGGATAATGACCTATGCTGTTGCTCAAGAACACCGGGAGCCTGTGACGGTTCGACTTCGACGCAGTAGCCCGGTCCGTAAAAATCAGTAACACCTAAACGACGGTCACTCAAAAGGTGACCGTCGTTTTTTATTTCCGCGAGTACAATTCATTCCATGCCCGCTGAATGTTGTCGCATCACCGATGACCAATTTGATTCTGAAACCGCTCAGGCGGATTTAGAAGATTACCGCGCCCACGGACCTGCGCGCCACACCGAATTGATTCTGGAAGCCGTGCGTTCTCTGCGCTTTGAAAACGCCTCGCTTCTAGACGTCGGAGGAGGGGTCGGCGCACTCCATCACCAATTACTAGCTGACGGCTTCACGCGCGCCACACACGTGGACGCATCTTCGGCTTATCTGGCCGCCGCGCGCGAAGAGTCTCAGCGGCGCGGGCACGAGGGGCGCGTAGAATTTATCCATGCCGATTTTACAGACGTGGCTGAAACTTTGCCGCGCGCAGACCTTGTGACGCTCGACCGCGTGGTGTGTTGCTATCCCGACTTCCACAGCTTGTTGAAAGCGGCATCCGCTCACAGCGCGCGGGCGCTCGCGTTGTCGTATCCGCGTCAGGGGGCGCATATCCGTCTATTCGTCTGGTTCGCGAATCTTTTTGAGCGTTGGGGAGGACGGGAATTCCGCGTCTTTGTTCACTCTGCGCAGGAAATGAATTCGCTTTTGGAAAATGAAGGCTTTGAAAGAATTTCATTGCGGCGCTTGTTTGTTTGGGAAGTGGCGTTGTACGCGCGCAAGGGCAGTTAGTTAAGAATTTACAAAGAAATTTTCGCGAGCGGGGCGCGAAAAATTTGAGCAGGTATAATGCGCAGAAGGCGGTTTTCGCCCGAGGAGTAAAACCATGAAACGATTAAAACAGTTTGGAGCGGCGTGGCTGGCGTTTGTGATTCTGTTTGTGGCCTGTACGCCCACGGTCACCTCGCAACCCGCAACGGCCACGTTTGCGCCGGTGCCCTCTGACACTGCCGCGCCTACATTAGTTACTTATAATTTAAGCGGCCCCATCTCCGGCTCCACGATGACATGGATGGATGGCGGCACACTCGTTTATATTCCTGCCGGTGAATTTGCCATGGGCGCGCAAGAGGCCGATAACCCGCGCCACGGCGTCAGCTTGTCACCTTATTGGATTCATAAAACCAAAGTTACCAATCGCATGTACGCGCTGTGCGTTGGGGTGGGGGTGTGCTCTGCGCCCAAGCCCGTGCCCGGCGCGGCGGTCTACACTGACCCCACGTATTCCGATCATCCTGTCGTTGGTGTGGATTGGGAACGGGCCAACGCCTATTGTGGCTGGGCTGGCGGACGTTTGCCCACCGAAGCCGAATGGGAAAAAGCCGCGCGTGGTTTGAGCGCGCCCACTTACCCGTGGGGCGAAGCCAACCCGGCTTGCGAGCTTGCCAATGTTGGCGGTTGCGAATCAACCACCACCAGCGTCGTTGCGCACCCGCGCGGAGCCAGCGCCTTTGGCCTGCTCGACATAGCCGGCAACGTGTTTGAGTGGACGTGGGATTGGTACGACTCAACTTATTACGCCACCTCGCCCATTCAAGACCCTCCCGGTCCGGCAGAGGGAATCTACAAAGTGATTCGCGGTAGTAGTTTTGAAAGCGAATTTTCACAAGCGCCTTCGGCCTTGCGTCATTATGGCGGCCCCACCTACACCAGCCATGACCTCGGTTTTCGTTGCGCCGTTCAGCAACCGATTAATTTCCCACCTTATTGCCAAAGCACCCCGTATCAACCAACCAACAACGCTCCGGTTGTCTCGTCTTGTGGCGCGCCGGAGTTCACCCAATACGAACCTTATTGCGACGGCAGTACGCCATACGCCAGCCTCGACCTGCCGCTCGGCACAACATACACAGTAGATACGCCCGGCTATTCATGTATTGAAACTTTGACCAACGGCATCCTGCGTCTCAACTGCACCGGCCCCGATAATTCCTCGGGCACACTCACCGTTTGCAACACGGCTTGCGCCGACCCAACCCCATCGTTGACTCAAGGAGTCGTCTGCGATCCGGGCTACTCATACGACTCTGCCACGCGACAATGTGTCTACGCCCCGCTTGCGGCTCAGGCCGGACCTCAGGGTTGCCCGCCCGGCTATGTGCTTGATTCTGCGGGACAGGTTTGCCGCCCAACTGCCGGCCTCGACAATCAATGTCCGCTTGGGCAATATTTCGACGCCGCCCTCAATGCCTGCGCCCCCGCAAATGGACAGGCCGCGTGTAACGTTTACGGCCTCGATAATCCCTCGCTGGCGCTTTCATGCTACCTCGGTTGCCCGGCCGGTTATTCCTTCGACTCAAACACGCAATGTTGTTCCGCTCCTGCGCTGGGGCTTTATCCCTCCTGTCAGCCTGGCTTTGCCTACGACCCCGTGGTCGGCGCTTGCGTCTCTGGCCTGGCCGCCGCCGCAGGAGCGGGTTGCACCACGGTCTCGCTTAACCAGCTTCAATGCGGCCAGCCTTATGATTGTGGTCAATATGTGCAGGAAGCGGTTTGTATTCGTAACGCCGTGTTTGGTTGCACCTGGGACGACCAGGTCAATGTGTGCGTAAACAAGAAATAAATTTCAATCCTGTTAATCAGAGACCGCTCCAACCTGGAGCGGTCTCTTTGTATTTCAGATTTTTCTAGCGTACAAATGCGAGTAATTCCCGTCATTGCGAGAAGGGTACTCCCGACGAAGCAATCCCCGTATTTGCCTTGAGATTGCTTCGGGCGAGTACGCCCTCGCAATGACCAGAATTACTCGCATTTGTAGGGTAGAGAATTAATCTTCAAACGGATAAATTCTAG
>VFKQ01000047.1 GCA_009885445.1 Anaerolineaceae bacterium
TGGGCAGAAGGCAAGTCCATGACGATGGAGCAGGCGATAGAATTTGCCTTGGAGAAAACACATGAATAATTTTCCCACAGGCACCGTCACCTTCCTCTTCACCGACATCGAAGGCAGTACCAAAATTGCGCAGGGACATCGCGAACAGTGGGAAACATTACGTGCGCGTCATCATGCCATATTGCAATCCGCAATGGACGCCCACAATGGCCACGTCTTCCAGATCATCGGCGACGCATTTTGTGCGGCCTTTCATACAACTGGTGATGCGCTACGTGCGGCAGTTAAATCTCAAGTTGATCTAAATGCTGAAACTTGGGGTGAGATAACAATCAAGGTAAGAATTGGGATTCATACTGGGAAAGCAGAAATTCAAGCGAATGGTGATTACAACGGTTACATTACTCTTAGCCGCGTTCAACGTCTTATGTCTGCGGGGCATGGAGGTCAGACTCTTATTTCGTTGGCAACACAAGAACTGGTACGCGATGAATTGCCGCATGACATTACCTTGCGTGATATGGGTCAGCGCCGTTTAAAAGATTTGAATCAACCCGAGCATATTTATCAAATCGTTATTCCAAACCTGCTCTCTGAATTTCCCGCGCTGAAAACGCTCGATCTGCAATTGAATAATCTGCCTGCTCAGTTGACCCGTTTTGTTGGGCGCGAACGTGAGACTGCGGCTGTGCTGGGATTGCTCCGCAATGCGGATGTGCGCCTTGTCACTTTAACGGGAGCGGGCGGCACGGGTAAGACGCGGCTCTCACTCCAAGTGGCAGCGGATATATTAGATGAATATGAACACGGTGTCTGGTTCATAGAACTCGCTTCAATCATAGACCCGCAATTGGTTCTACCTACAATTGCATCCACACTTAAAGTTAAAGAGTCCGCCGAAACATCTATTGAGCAAATTCTGCATGACCATCTTCATAATCTCCAATTGTTGCTGGTGATTGATAACTTTGAGCAGGTCGTCAGCGCTGCATCAGTACTTGGCCACCTGCTAAGCGTCGCGCCCAAAGTCAAGGTCTTAGTTAGCAGCCGAGAGGTCTTACATGTGCGCGGCGAACATGCTTACCCTGTCCCGCCGTTGGGATTGCCCGAATCCAAACGCAAACAAACCGCCGCAGTGCTGGCGCAGTACGAAGCCATTGCTTTATTCATTCAACACGCCCAGTCGGCGAAGCCTGCATTCATGTTGGATGAAGAGAACGCGTCAACCGTCGCTGAAATTTGCACACGGCTGGATGGACTTCCTCTTGCCATTGAATTGGTGGCGGCGCGCTCACGGATGCTGACCCCGCAGGCGATGCTTGAAAAACTTTCCAGCCATCTCAAAACCTTGACCGGCGGCGCGCGCGATTTGCCAGCCCGCCAACAGACCATTCGCGGCGCAATTGACTGGAGTTATGAACTACTGGATGAAACTGAAAAAGTTTTGTTCGCGCGCCTGGGCGTATTCATCGGCGGATGGACGCTTGATTCAGCAGAATCAGTTTGCGGCAAAGGCTTGAGCGTGGATGTGCTGAACGGGTTGGAGTCCCTGCTTGATAAAAGCCTCATCCGCCAAATGGAAGGAGGAAGCGGCGAGTCACGCTTCACTATGCTCGAAACCATTCACGAGTATGCCTACGAAAAATTATCCCAGAGCGCTGAATTGGATTCCATCCAACGGGCATATGCCAATATGATCGCTGACTTGCTTGGAAAAGCGCTCGCGGCGATGAGCGGTCCCGACGAAGTAACGTGGTTTGCAAAACTCGACGACGAATTCGACAACCTGCGCTCTGCTATGGAATGGACCTTAGCAAA
>VFKQ01000130.1 GCA_009885445.1 Anaerolineaceae bacterium
GCCGAGAAGCGTCTACTTATCTGGCAGGAAAACTAAACGTTCATCTTCCATCTTCCATCTTCCATCTTCCATCTTCCATTTTTCATCTCTCATTTTCCATTTTCCATTTTCCATTTTTCATTTTTCATTTTTCATTTTTCATCTCTCTTCTCTCTTCTCTCTTCTTTCTTCTCTCTTCTCTCATTCATCAGGAGACTCACATGTTACACAAACTATTTTTACTCAGCCTCAGCCTGGCAATCGGCCTGATGGCCTGTAGCCCGCAACCAGCGCGGACCGAAGCGGGGCCGTTGACCAGAATCCGCTTGCCGATGGGCTACATCCCCAATGTGCAGTATGCGCCGTTTTATGTCGCCGTCGAAAAAGGATTCTTTGCCGAAGAGGGCATCGAGCTCGAGTTTGATTATTCGTTCGAGACGGATGGCGTCGCGCTGGTGGGCGCGGGCGAATTGCCGTTGGCCGTTGCGTCGGGCGAACAGGTTTTGCTGGCGCGCGCGCAGGGACTGCCCGTGGTGTATGTGTTTGCTTGGTATCAGGATTTTCCCGTGTCGGTGATCGCGAAGGCGGAGCAAAATATTAACAGCGTTGAAGACCTGCGCGGAAAAAAAATTGGACTGCCGGGTTTGTTCGGCGCAAATTACATCGGCTTGCAGGCTTTGCTTTTCTCGGCGGGCATGACGGCGGAGGATGTGACGCTCGACTCGATTGGTTTCAATCAAGTGCCTGCGCTGGCGGCGGATCAAGAACAGGCCATCGTGGGTTACGCGTCGAACGAGCCGATTCAATTGCGCGCGCAAGGTTTTGACGTGACCGAGTTGCGCGTGGCCGACGCAGTGCAATTGGCCGCGAATGGAATCATCAGCAACGAAAAAACGATTGCCGAGAATCCGAATTTGGTGCGTGGATTGAATCGCGCGCTGGCGCGCGGCATTGAATACACGCTCGCGCATCCCGAAGAGGCGTACACCATTTGTTTAAAGTTTGTCGAGAATCTCGCCGCCGATGACGCCGTGCAAAAAGAAGTGTTGACTACCTCCATTGAATTTTGGCGCGCGGACAGAATCGGATTCTCGCAAGCGGCCGCGTGGATAAACATGAACGACGTGTTGGTGAAGATGGGTCAGCTCGCCGCGCCGCTGGATGTGAACGCGGCGTATACGAATGAGTTCGTGCCGTAAGGAACGGAAACAGGTAAACACGTTTCTTGTCTACTTGTGTCCTTATGTACTTGACCACCCACCCACACCCTAAAAATCTATGCAACCCATCCTCACCATCCGCGACCTGAGCGCAACCTTCCCCGATTCAAACGGCGGACTGCGCGCATTGCAACGCGTCTCGTTTGAAGTGAGTCCGCGCGAATTTCTGGCGGTGATCGGACCCTCGGGGAGCGGCAAGTCCACCTTGTTGCGGATTCTCGCCGGTCTTCTCGCGCCGACGGCGGGTGAGGTGCACTTCACGAAGAGTCAAACGCCGCGCATTGGAATGGTTTTTCAGAACGCAAATCTCATGCCGTGGCGCACAGTGATTCAAAACATCATGCTTCCGCTCGAAGTGGACGGGGTGAGCGACGCAGAGCAACGCGCAAAAGCGCAAGAGTTAA
>VFKQ01000189.1 GCA_009885445.1 Anaerolineaceae bacterium
AAATGATTCAGAATCATCATCACCGTCTGGTGGTGATAGATAAAGACGACCCCGATGCGTTTCCGCTTGGGGTCATTTCGTCCTTCGACATCGTGGCCGAAATGGCGCGGCCTGATTCTGTTTGGCAAAAGTAAAAACTCAAGGTCAAAAACTTAAACACAAAGGACACGAAGTACACCAAGGTTTAAAGCTTTCCTTCGTGCTCTTTGTGTCCTTCGTGGTAAAGGATTTTTAGGAGACACCCTCATGTCTGATTTTCCAACACAGGCGCGCGTCGTCATCATCGGCGGCGGCGTGGGCGGAGCAAGCATCGCCTACCACCTCACCAAACTCGGCTGGAAGGACGTGGTCGTACTCGAACGCCACGAACTAACTTCAGGCTCCACCTGGCACTCGGCGGGACTCGTCGGCCAATTGCGCTCCGATGCCAACCTGACGCGCATGATGAATTACAGCACGAATCTGTATCGCGGTCTCAAAGCCGAAACGGGACAAGACACCTCGTGGCGCGAAGTCGGTGGCGTGCGACTCGCCTCGTCTGCGGAGCGCATGCAGGAGACTCGGCGACTCGTCGGCATGGCCCGCTCGTTTGGCGTCCCGATGGAGTTGATCGGGCCGAAGGAAGCGCAAGCCCTCTTCCCGTTGATGACGACCGATGGAGTCGTCGGCGCGGCGTACACGCCGAATGACGGCAGTATTGATCCCACAGGCTTGACGAATGCTTTGGTCATCGGCGCAAAGAGTCGCGGCGCGAGATTTTTCACCAATACTGTTGTTGAAAAAATAAATGTAAGTAATGGAAGAGTCCACGAAGTTGTGACGGACAAGGGCACCATCAAAACAGAAATCGTCGTCAACGCTTCAGGCATGTGGGGACGTGAGATTGGAAAAATGGTCGGGCTGAGTCTGCCAGTGATTCCGATGGCGCATCTTTATATTATGACCAAGCCCATCGAAGGCGTGACGAATAAATTTCCCAACCTGCGCGATCCTGACCTGCTCGTTTACTGGCGCGAAGAGGTCGGCGGACTCGTGATGGGCGGCTACGAACGTCAGCCCGCAACATTTGGCATGAACGGCATCCCCAAGGATTTCAAGTTTCAATTACTGCCTCCCGATTGGGAGCGCTTCGCGCCGCTGATGGAAAATTCCATTCGCCGCGTGCCCGCGGTTGAGAATGCCGAAGTAAAACTTTTGCTCAACGGCCCCGAGGGCTTCACGCCCGACGGCGAATATTTGCTCGGCCCAACATCTGTTAAAGGATTCTGGGTGGCCTGCGCGTTCTGCGCACACGGACTCGCGGGCGCGGGCGGAATCGGAAAAGTGATGGCCGAGTGGATCGTGGACGGCAGTCCCGAATGGGATATGTGGCGACTCGATGTGCGTCGCTTCGGGCCGAACTACAACAGCCTTGATTACGCCGCGGCGCGCACGCTCGAAACGTACACGCAATATTACGATATTCATTTTCCTGGCGAAGAAAGAATGTCGCGCCGCAATCAGCGCGTCTCGCCGACGTATTATCGTCTGCGCGACCTCGGTTGTGAGTTCGGCGAGAAATTTGGCTGGGAGCGTCCGAACTGGTTCCGCGTCTACGAGGGAGCCGCTACACACGGTCACGA
>VFKQ01000244.1 GCA_009885445.1 Anaerolineaceae bacterium
AATACTCATTTTTCACTTTTTTTGAACTATGTGTTAAGCGCCTAACTAGGGGTTATGCGGCGGCGGTATAACGGCTTATGGGCGGTTTAGGCTCGCCGTATAACGTCCTAAATCAATTAGGACGTTATACCGCCGTAGGTTAGAATACAATGAGCAGATTATACGCATAGATACCTACGAGGTCAACATGGAAAACCCACCTACAACATCCCCTCAGGGGAAAAAACTACTCGATCAAGTCAGCGACGCAATTCGCATCAAGCACTACTCCCCTCGCACAGAAAAGACCTACGTCGACTGGATCAGGCGCTATATCCTCTTCCACAACAAGCGTCACCCAAAAGACATGGGCGCTCAGGAAATACAGGCTTTCATCACCCATCTTGCCGTCGAGAGGACTGTTTCAGCCTCCACCCAAAACCAGGCATTGAGCGCGGTTTTATTCCTGTACCGCCATGTCCTGCACATGGACATTGATTTGCCGCCCGAACTCATTCGCGCCCAAAAATCCAAAACCCTGCCGGTGGTGCTCACCCATCAGGAAGCCATGCAGGTCATTGAAAAAATGAGCGGCGCTCCGCAATTGATGACGAAAATCTTATACGGCAGTGGCTTGAGGCTCGCTGAATGTTTGCGCTTGCGCGTTAAAGACATTGATTTTGGCAACCACCAAATTATGGTGCGCGACGGCAAAGGCGAGGATGATCGTCCCGCCATCCTGCCCGATTCCCTCGTCCCCGCTCTCCAGGCCCACTTGAAAACCGTTCAGGCCATTCATCAAAAAGATTTGAAGGAAGGCTTTGGCGAATCATCTTTGCCATATGCGCTATCAAAAAAATACTCGAGCGCCGCCAAAGAATGGATGTGGCAATATGTTTTCCCTGCCTCGGTTCGCTCCACAGACCCCGACTCGAAGAAAATAAAACGCCATCACATTGACCCAAGTGTTTTACAAAAAGCGATTCGGCAGGCCGCGCTTTCCACGAGCATCACAAAGCCCGTCTCTCCTCACGTCTTCCGTCACTCTTTCGCCACGCAACTCCTTCAAACCAACCACGATATCCGCACCATCCAGGAACTGCTCGGTCACAAAGACGTGAAAACCACTATGATCTACACCCACGTCCTCCAGCGCGGCGGCCTCGCCGTCAAATCCCCGCTCGACTCATAACCTCCGCGAATTTTAAAAAATTAGCGAAAATTTGCGTAATTCGCGGCAAGGAATTTTGAATTGCGTAAGCCCTAAAGCATCTGCATCCAACGGGTCAACATCAAAAAACTGGCTCCCTGATTCATCTCAGGGAGCCAGTTTCGTTTACCTACTTCTTTTTCTTCTTCGCCGTCGCCTTCTTTTTCGTCGCAGACTTCTTCGCTTTCGCAGGCTTGGCTTTTTTTGCCACAGCCTTCTTCTTAGCAGGCTTCGCTTTCTTCGCTGGCTTGACTTTCTTCTTTTTTGCAGTCGCAGACTTCTTTGCCGCCGGTTTCGCCGAGGCACCCGCTGTCGGCGCGGAGGCGAAGCGCGGCGCACTCATCAGCATGTGTGCGATATTCGCGGATGCGTTCTGCTTCGGGAACATCACGTTGTGATACATGTCATACATCACCCACGCCAGCGGGTTCAGGCTCGGCAGGGGATAGGCAACGCCGAAGGCATACTCAGCCACGGCCATCGCCGCATCCAGCGCGCCTTCTTCAGAATCTGCGGTGGCGTTGTTGCCCGCGAAATACACGTTCGTGTTCATCTGCCCCGCGTAACGAATCGAGCCGAGTCCCTGCGCCAAATGCAGATTGCCCTTCGCGCCGCCCATGAAAGCCGGCGTCCACTTGCCGTGCGTCCACACAATCGGCTCGGTCAGCCACGTGCTTTGCGCGGGGATTTTGTCCTTGCTCGCGTCGGGCACGTATCCATACATCGTCAAATACAACCCGTCTGCGGCGGGATCGTTGAGCAGATTCTTCTGCATGTACGTCGTAAACGTTTTGGTCAAGTCGTAATTTCCATCCGCGTTTCCGGGCGCGTACGCGGCAGTGAATTGCAAAGTTTCTTGCTGAAGGCGCAGGTCGGGCGAGAGCACACTCGAGTCGGTGTGGATGTAGCACTTGCCCCACATCAAATCCCAAACCGGCGTCGGGTGTTGCGCACTGACGGGATAGCCCACATATTTTTCATACAGGCTGTTCCAAAAATATGCGTTCTGCGGGTTGTTCAACAATGTTGAATTCGTCCACATGTCGGTGGTCAACACCACTTTATCGAAAACTTGGGAGGAGATCACCGCGGTCGGGTCGGTCTTATAGCTGACAGTCACCTTCGCAGTTGCGGAGTCCGTCCACACCGAAAGCACATTCGTATTCAACAGGATTTTCGACGGGGCCAGCGACTGCGCCACGTCGGCCATCGCCTGCACCCAACTTTGCGCCCCATGAGTGAAACGCTGCCAGCCGGTGCCTGGGCGGGTGAAGCTACCCTGAGGCGTTTTCTCCAGAGGAATATATGCGAACAGCGGCCACAGATCCGCGAGAATGGTCGAGTCCATCAGTGCGTTGCCGTAGCCGTTGATGATGCTCAAATAGGGCTTGAGGAAATAATCTTGAAAGCGCTGTGAATTTCTGAACACCATGCCCAGCGGCGGATTCTTGAAAAAATCTGCCAGGGTCATGTTCGCAAACTCGGGCGCAATCGCCACTTCGAGAAAATCCTGAAACATCTGGCAATCAAACATCATGTCCGCGTCGAAGAGCGCGAACTGACTTCCATTCGGGTTTCCGCCGCCCGGCTGATAATTTGGGAAGTTGCCCCAGTTCAGCACATTATTTTGCGGCCCGCGCGGAAACGAGCAGGCAATCTTCAGCGAGTCATAATTTGTCAGCGCCACCCGCGAACTGAACTCAGGCTTTTTCAACATATCGTGCACGTTGGGATACAGAAACGGCGAGATAAATTGCACGCCGATATCCACGTTGAAGCTCTTGCCCTTCCACTGCACGGCCGGCGAATACGAATGTCCGCCCAGCGCGGGTTGGTTGTGAATCAAAGTGATATCCCAGCTTTGCTTCGGGTCTTGCGAAAGCGCCCACAACAAAGCCACCCCCGATGCGCCCCCGCCCACGATACAAACTTTATTGGTCATATTGATTCTCCTTGTGTAATGGGATTATGGTTTCGTAGGGGCACGGCGCCGCCGTGCCCCTACGATTTCAGCCAACAGAATATTCATCATCGGTTAACCAG
>VFKQ01000226.1 GCA_009885445.1 Anaerolineaceae bacterium
CGTCACCTCGTCGGCGGCGCGGCAGTGACCGAGGAGATTTTCCCCGGCTACAAGTTCACCGAGTTTTCGTACGTGGTGAGTCTGTTGCGCCCGGAGATTATCCGTGACTTGGACTTGCCCAAGCACGGACTCAAGATCCTCCCGCTCCCGTCCACGTTTACGCCGATGGAGAATAATGATTATCTCGCCGCGTGGGACGATCATGATTTAACTCGCCGCGAGTTGTATCGTCACTCGCCCAAAGATGCCGAAGCCTATGATGAATATTCGCGGGTCATGGCGCGCGCGGCGAAAGCCATCAAGCCGATCATCAACCTGATTCCGCCCGACCCGACGTCCCTGAGTCTGCGCGATATGTTCGGCCTGCTTAAGGTCGGGCAATTTGCGGCGTCGCTCTCTGAAAAAGAACTGTACACCATCGCGAAACTGACCACGCAATCTTCCGGCGACCTGCTCGACGAATGGTTCGAGACCGACGCGCTGAAAGGGACGAAAACCGCGAGCGGAATCATCGGCACCTTCCTCGGTCCGCGCTCACCGGGCACGGCGTATGTTTTGCTTCATCACTACATGGGCGAAATTGACGGGGCGTTCCGTGCCTGGGGTTTTGCCAAAGGCGGCACCGGCGGAATCAGCAACGCGATTGCCAGCTCAGCGCAGGCGCTCGGCGTGGAGATTCGACTCAACGCCAGCGTGAAGCAGGTCATCGTCAAAGGCGGACGTGCAGTTGGAGTCGCGCTTGAAAACGGTGATGAACTCCACTCTAAGGTCGTCATGTCTGCGGCTGACCCGAAGCGCACCTTCTTGCAATTTGTGGAGCCAAAACATTTCCCCGATGAATTTGTGACGGCACTGCAAAACTTCCGCACGCGCGGCTCGTCGGGCAAGGTCAACATTGCGTTGAGTGACCTGCCAAACTTCACGGCGTTGCCATTCGAAGGCAAAGGTCACGACTCGGTCTTGCATCGCGGCGCGGTGTCCGTCAGCCCGAGCATTGAATACATCGAGCGCGCCTACGATGACGCGAAGTATGGTCAAATTTCGAAGCGCCCCTATCTCGACATGATCTTTCCCTCGATGATCGACCCGGACATGGCGCCGCCCGGAC
>VFKQ01000164.1 GCA_009885445.1 Anaerolineaceae bacterium
AGCAGATTGCCCGTTTGGGCATGGTTCATCCCGTTTTTGAACCAGTTTCTACCACATAACTGGCGAAGGTATTGCATAGTTCACCTATTCTTTTGAAGCGAAAGCTCAGATACTACAGAACGCAACGGCAGACAGCTTAGCAGGGTTTAACAATCCAAAGATCCTAAACCAATTCGGATGTCAGGTAACTACAGCGTGGTCCAAGCCAAGCAGCGCTCCCTCATGGACGTGCCCTCCTATCAGCTCGTGCAACATCCTGTGCGTCGCCTCGGCGATCTCGGTCACCGCGGCGTCAAACGCAGCCTGATTGACCTTCGACGGCTTGCGAAAACCACTGACCTTCCTTACGTACTGCAAAGCGGCCTCGCTGATTTCGTCCTCGCTGGCGTGATGATCCATATTTCGCAGGGGTTTGATGCTTCGGCACATTTGATTCTCCTTTACCAGCCTAACAATAATACTTCGGCCAGCATGCGCGCGTTCACGTTGCGCTCAAGACGCGAAATGGCTTTCTCAGCCTCGCTGACGCGTTGACGCGCAACGAGCAGAGTCATTTTCGCCGCCAGCGCTTCCACTTGCTCAACACGGTCCACATTCGTCAGCGGCGAGTCCGCTTTGGCGGCGCGCAAAAAGACGTCGCGCCAAAACGAGAGCCACACCAAAAGCGTCTGGCGCATGTCGCCTTTTTCTTTGGCGAGTTTTTCGGCGTACGAAAATTTGTCCACGCGCGTGCTCGAAATTAATTTCTGCAAGTCGTCTAATTTTTGCGCGCGAAAATCGAGCAGTGACTTTTCTGCGGCGAGTCGCAACGCCGTCCCGGGCCGTCCGCCGCTGAGATGCGCGATCAACTTCGCGTTGCTACTCTCTATTCCTCTATTCTCTAATTCTCTCTGCACTTCCCCAATCCCCACCGGCCTCAACCTCAACACCTCACAACGCGAAACGATCGTCGGCAAAAGCGCCTCGGGGCTGTCGGCGGTCAACAATAAAATTGCATGGGCGGGCGGCTCCTCCAAAGTTTTCAGCAACGCATTCGACGCGTTATCGTTCGCCTCTTGAAAGCGCAAAAAAATCGCCACTCGATATTTGGACTGATACGGCTTAAGCGACAGCGAGCGCTTCACCTCGCGGACTTGTTCCACCTTCAACGTTCCGCCCTCATTCTCGGCGCTGACCACGCTCAAATCGGGTTGCGCCATCGAGCGAGTCTGCCGGCACTCGCGGCACGCGCCGCAAAATTCCCCGGGCGCGGGCGGCTCGGTACAATTCAGCGCGGACGCAAAGGCCAGCGCCAGAGTCCGCCGACCGAGGCCGGGCGCACCCGCGAAAAGATACGCATGACGCGCTTCGTCTGCGGCGATGTGGCGGCGGAGCATGTCCACTGCCCAGTTGTGTCCGAGTAAGTTCCAGTTTTTTGTCATCAGTGTCCAGTGATCAGTAATCAGTGGCAATCGTAAATCGTCAATCGTAAATCGTCAATCACGAATCCCCAATCTCCAGTCTCTGCTCTCTGCTCTCTACTTTCTGTTCTCTTCACTATTCCTGCCCCGCCCTCAGCCTTAGATAAGATTCATATCGCGCCGGATGAATCGTCCCGGCATCGAGCGCGGCGCGGACGGCGCAACCCTGGTCATTGATGTGGGCGCAGTTGCTATAACGACAGTTTTGCACGAGGTCGCGCAGTTCGGGGAAGTAGGCATCGATCTCCTCGGGAGCGGTGTCCCATAATGCGAGCGACTTCCAGCCGGGCGTGTCGGCCACATAGCCGCCGCCCTCGATGGGAAGCAGTTGGCGCGAGACGGTGGTGTGCTTGCCCCTGTTCAGCGCCGCGCTGATTTCGTTGACCAAGAGTCCCAGCCCGGGTTGCAGGGCATTCAACAGCGTGGACTTGCCCACTCCACTCGGCCCGGCCAATGCGCTGATTTTTTTTCTTAATGTGTCGCGCAGTTCCTCCACGCCCGCGCCAGTGTTCGCGGAAGTGTAAATGACGGGATAGCCGAGCGGTTCGTACAAACCAAAAATTTCGCGCGGATTCTCAACCAGGTCAATTTTGTTGGCGACGATGACGACCGGGATTTTTTGTTTTTCGGCGGCGACGAGGAAACGGTCCAACATGCGCAACCTTGGAGACGGGTTCGCGCAGGCGAAGACGAAGAGAGCTTGATCGAGATTCGCCAAAAGAATCTGTTGGTAGACCCCCCTCGGGCGCGGGTCGAGGCGCACGAGGGTGCGAGTCCGCTCCTCGACGGAGTCAATCATCCCCGAGCCGTCGTCTAATAATGTAATCGAGACGTGGTCGCCCACTGCGGCGAGGTCACCTTCGGCGCGGCCCTGTTTGAGCTTCCCGCGCAGTTGACAGACAATCGCGCCCGCACTGGTTTCGACGGTGAAGAAACCAGATTGGGCGCGGATGATGAGGCCGGTGTGGGTTGGGTGCATTACGGTTTCGGCGTGTTGGTGGGGATGCCGCCGAAGGGCGTGGGTGTTTTGGTGATGCCGAAGTTTGATTCAAACCAGAATAAAGTTTGCGGCGAACCAAGGAAATATGATTCGAGCATGCGCCGGAAAACAGGCGCGGCGTAGTCGGAGCCTTCGCCGGCGTTTTCGAGAATCACGGCCACGGCGATGTCGGGCACGCCCGGAATGTTGGCGTAGGTGTAGCCCGCGAACCAGGCATGTGACGTGGCACCGACGTCGTTCTGCGCAGAGCCGGTCTTGCCCGCGGCGGCCCAGGAGAGATTCCCGATGCGGAAGTTGGCCGTTCCGCGACTGCTGGTGATGACCCAGCCCATGGCCTGCTGAAGCGCGACCAAACGGTCGGGTTGAATTGGCAACATGCTGACTGCTTCGGGGGCGAAGGCGTCTGTGATGGTGCCATCGGCGTTGACGATTTTTTCAAGAATCTGCGGACGGTACAACGTGCCGCCGTTGCCGATGGCGGCCATGAAGCGCGCCACTTGCAGAGGCGTGACCAGCACGTCACCCTGGCCGATGGCTTGATTGGTGGCGGCCAGTTCTTCGTTGGGGTCGAGAATTTGACCGGCTTCTTCTTCGATCAGGTCAATGCCGGTGGGGGCGCCGAGGCCGAAGGCGCGCGCCATGTTGGCGATGTCACTGCCGCGCTCATTGCGGAACAAGTCGAGGCCGATATGATAGAAATATGGATTGCACGAACGCATCAGACCTTCTTGCAAAGTGAGCAGGCCGGAGGGTGTGCTGTCAGACGAGTTACATTCGCGGCCCGTTCTCAAACGCTCCTGACAGTGGTCCCACGTCCAGTCATGCAAAACCTGGCCGGAGATTTCGGTGAAATCATATTGGCACTCATAAGTGGATTCAGGCAGATACAATCCACTTTCCATACCGGCGGCCATGGTGATGACCTTGAACACGGAGCCAAGGGGATATTGTCCCTGCGCGGCGCGGTTCACCAGCGGACGGCTTTGGTCATTAAACAAATCCGCGATCAGGCTGTTGTTAGGATTCTGCGGGTCAAACAGATTCGGGTCGTAGGTGGGCGAGGAGGCCATGGCCAATATGCGGCCCGTGTCGCGCTCGATGACGACGACCGCGCCCGTGAAACCAGCAATGGCGCGCTCGGCATTGGCTTGCAGTTTTTTGTTAATCGTCAAATAAACACTGCTGGCTGGCTTGGCTTCCACCTGGCCGATGCGGGTGATGATTTGTCCGCTGGGCGAGGCGATGTATAACGAGCCGCCGTGCTCCCCTGCCAAAGTGGACTCGAGCGAGCTCTCGATGCCATCATTGCCCACGCGCTCATCGCCGCAGTAGCCGCGGCGTTTGTACGAGTCAATATTTTCGGGTGAGATAAAAAGGGTGTAGCCGGTAAGTTGCGCGGCCAGCCCGCCAGCGGCGTAATAGCGCGAGGTGTAATCAGTGAACACCAAACCACTGAAGCCGCGCGAAATAAGTTCACGGGCCTCTTCATTTGAGGCAGTGCCCACAGCGATGTACCAACCTGGGCCAGCAGAGACGATTTGGTCTGCAAGTATTTCTGGGTTGACTCCCGTGAGCCGCCAGAGTGCATCGGTGAGCCCAGTAAGGTTATTGAAGTTCACATCCGCAGTGTTGACGCCAATCGCAACCACCTCGGTGGTGCTGACCAGCGGCTGACCCGTGCGGTCGAAAATGTCACCGCGCGCGGGGGCGGAGCAATCGCGCGCCAGCACATTGCCGTCAGCGAGTTCGGGCAAAATTAGAGTCGGCGTCCACTGGATACGCCAGGTGCCAGATTCAAAAACAAGGTTCACGCTCATGTCGCGCGAGAGGTCACCAGCCAGGGCCGTGTGATAAGTAATATTAAAAGCAACCTGCGCGGCGCTGGGACTTTTGCTCGGTTCGCCCGCCGAAAAGTCGAAGGACGTGGCGGTCATTTTATTAAGCGTGTCGTTGTAGAGTTTGGAAAAATCTTCCTGCGTGATCGCGGCGCGTGATGCGTCGCTGAGAATCGCGTACATCGAAACATAGTCGCTGAGTTTAAGCGCGGCGAAAAAATTATTCAGCGCCGAGTTGGGGTCGGGCGCGTGCGTGAAAACCGCGCGCGGCGTGGGCAAGTCTGCTGTGGGCGACGGCCTGCCAAAGGGATTTCGAATCCCGTTGCCCGTGGCGCACGCAACCAGCGTTGTAAAAATAATGGCAATGCTCACTGCACGAAATAATTTCATAAGATTCCTTTCAACACATTACACGCGCAACTTACGCGCGCAACTTACGCGCGCAACACATCCATAAAAATGGGACAGTCATATTTCAGCAAGGCCTGACACTGCACAGGCACATCCTTCAGCGGCGCAATCTCAAGCTGACGCAACAGTCGCGTCACATGGCACATGGGCAAACCCATCACGCCCGCATAACATCCGCGCATCGACTCAACCAGTTGCGCGCGCGCATGTTGAATGCCGTACGCGCCGGCTTTATCCAGCGGGTCACCGGTGGCGATGTACGCGTCAATTTCTTCGTCAGTGTAATTGCGCATCGGCACATCGATCACGCACAAATCGCTGAGCATGACTCCGTCACTGACGCGCAAAGCGGCAATGCCCGTGTAGACTTTATGCGCATGCCCGCGCAGTTGACTCAACATCCGCTTCGCCTCCGCGCTGTCAGCGGGTTTGCCCATAATTTCGTTTGCGTCCACCACGGTCGTATCCGCCGCGAGGACGACCTGCCCGCTCCCAGCGCGGAGGGCGACCGTGCGCGCTTTCGTCTGCGCCAGGCGTACAACGTAATCGGCGGGCGATTCGTTCGCCAGCAAACTCTCGTCCGCGTTCGAAACGCTGACTTCAAAATCCCAACCGCCGAGGGCCAGCAAATCTTTACGGCGCGGCGAGTTGGAGGCCAAAACCAATGTGGGGCGTGAATTCATTGAGAGAAATTCTAACACAGGCATTCGCCCGTCTTTTGTTCATTGAGATAGTGTTAATGTAGCCGCGCTCGCCAAATTCTTGGCCACGGATTACACCGATTTTCACTGATTTTTTCTCTGTGATAATCAGCGCGGAGCGATCCGTGGCAAAAAGTCTTTGGCATAGCTCTCAGCTCGCATTGGCAATGCGCCCCGCGCGCAGTAAAATGAATAAAATTTGTTTGGGCAAGGAGCCGGCAATGAAGGAACTCGAACAACGCATTTTGCGCGACGGCAAGAATCTCGGCGGGGGCATTCTCAAAGTGGACAGCTTCGTCAACCATCAGGTGGACCCGCGTTTAATGGACGCCTGCGGAAAAGAATTTGCGCGACGCTTTGCCAAAGTGGGCGCGACAAAAATTTTGACAGCGGAAATCAGCGGCATCGCCCCCGCGCTGACAACGGGTATCCACCTCGGCATTCCCGTCGTTTACG
>VFKQ01000363.1 GCA_009885445.1 Anaerolineaceae bacterium
GTGTCGCTTCGACAAGCTCAGCACAAGCCTTCGTGGTTAAGCCCGCGAATTTTCGCATTGACCCCGCCTCCGTTCTTGCGTAAAATCCGCCCGTTCCAAATCCAAACTTTTAGAGGTCCCCGTGTCAAAGGTTCGCATCTTCTATTGGAAGCACATCCCCTCCTCGATCATCGTCGAAGGCGAGGGACGCACGATTAAGAAACAACTTTCGCAACGCATTCAAAATGCCATTGACGCCTACGCCATGGCGACAGGATTAATCTCCACCGACGAGTACGCCAAACAATATCGCCGCAGTGAGTGGGTGGAGCGCGAAGGCGCGCCCGAGCAAGTAGCCGAAACCGTGCTGGCCGAACTCGAAGTGCAGTTCGCCAAGATCGAAATTCCACGACGGATTGCGTAAGGCCCTCACCCGGCCCTCTCCTGGTCTCGATACGGGATTTGCGGTGGTCGAGTAGGCGCACTTTGCCGTATCGAGACCACCGCAAATCCCTACTCGACCACCCATAGGAGAGGGGGAAAGACAACATGAATCAACGCGCAGAAATTCTCGATTTGTTCGCGGGAAAGAAAATCTCAACGCAACCGGCGTTCAGCGGGCTGATTCACGTCACCGAAGCGGGACTGCACAACGAGAATCTAAATCTGCACGAAGTCCATCACGACGCGGGCAAGCTCGCGCGCGCCGCGGCCAGCACACACAAGCTGACAGGTTTCCCGTCCGCCGTTGCGCCGTTGGATTTATATGTAGAAGCCGAGGCGCTTGGAGCGCAGGTTAATTTTTATGAAGGCGATGAAACTGCTTTGCCGCAAGTAAAAAAAATGGCTTTTGATTCCGCACGGAAATTTGCCGCAGAGCACACAGAGAAAGATGAGATTCTTTTAAAGGGCAGAATCAAAATTGTCTGCGATGCGCTCACAAAAATAAAACAAGATATCGGGGGTGAAGCCGTCGTCGGCGGCATGATTCCCGGGCCATACACTTTGCTGCTGCTCATCGTCAACACTGGCAACATGTTTATTGAAATGAAGAAAGACCCCGCCGCCGTCAGCGATGCGCTGACGATTCTTGCGTCACTGCTCGCGCAAGTGGGCAACGCCTATCGCAACGCCGGCGCAGACTTCATCACCATCCACGACATGGGCGGCTCGCCCGGCTTCATCGGCCCGGCAAAATTTGAGCAATTCGTTTTGCCCGCCGAAAAAATGTTAATCGAGTCACTGCCGAGTCCGCGCGTGCTTTCGGTGTGCGGCAATGCGGATAAATCCATGCACCTGCTCGCCACGACAGGAGCGGATGCGATTTCGCTCGACCAGACCTCCGACCTCGTCGCCGCGCGCCGCGCCCTTCGACACGGCTCAGGACAAGCCCTAAGCGGGTGCCTGCTCTTCGGCAACCTCGACCCCGTCGCCACCCTCTGGCAGGGAGACGAGGCCCACGTCCGCGAGGCCGCTCAACGTGCGCGCGATGCGGGCGTCGACGCCGTCTGGCCGGGCTGTGACCTCGTCCCTGGCACACCGCCGCAAAACCTGTCAGCGCTGAGAATGTTATAATCCGCGCATGGCAAACAGAATCAACACAGAAAAAACAACGCAGAAAAACTCGAGAGTTATGCCCACATTTTTTTTTGCGCTCGCCGGGGTCGAAACATTCGTCAGCGCCTGGTTCTACACAACGCAACCCGCCGAAACCAGCAACGCCATTTTATTCGGGCTTTCACTTAAGAAATTCATCCTATTTGCCGGCCTGAGCGGGCTGGGGCTGGCGTTCTGCGCGCTGGCAATTTTGATCTGGCGCGGGGGAAAATTAAACACAAGCACACAATCCTTTCTGAACGATTCGGCAAAACGCGACCGCGCCATAAAATTTCTTTTATGGGCAAGTGCGGCGTTGTGGCTGATACTGGCCGTGCCCGCCGTGTGGTTTGGAAATTTTGAAGCCTCCTTCGCCGTCGTTAAGCCGGTGCTTGTGCTTATGTGCGTGCTGGCGGTGCAGGCCCTGTTTTTTTTAAAGCTTGGCGCCGCAAATGAAAGTTTTAGTTCTACGCAGAGTTTTGTGCGCGAAAATAAAAAGACCATCCAACTCTGGGCGGGAATTCTTCTGGCGATGTGCGCCACATGGGCTGTAATCGCAATTTCAAAAATTGGACTCGATTCACACAACGAAGATTACTGGTACGAAGCCGGGGTGCCCGTGCTCGGCCTGCAAGCGCTGGCGGGTCTATTAGCCGGCCTGGCATTTCACTGGTACGAAAACCGCAACGCAGACTCAATTCGGCCGCGACGTCTCGACGCCGTCGTTTTTTTCGCCGTGTGGATTTTCAGCGGCGCGATATGGGCGCTCACCCCCGCCCCAAACGGGTTCCTCAACCCGGGGCCGTATCCGCCGGCCTACGAAACCTATCCATTTGCCGACGCGGCCACCTATGATTTGATGAGTCAGTTTGCCCTGATCGGTCAGGGCCTCAATAACAACTCATCCTACAATCGGCCAGCGTATCCCGCTTTTTTAGTGCTCGTGCATGCGCTGACCGGCCAGGACTACGAAAGTAACCTGCGTTTTCAAGCGGCGCTGTTGGGCATCTTTCCGGCGCTGATTTATTTAATTGGCAAAAACCTGCTCGGGCGCGGCGCCGGACTGGCGGCGGCCATTGCAATTCTGTTGCGCGGCATAAACGGAATTCTCGCCACCAACACGCTCAACCTGGCCAACCAAAAACAAATGCTGGCGGATTTTCCGGCGGGGGTCGGCATTTGCGCGGTCACACTGATTTGCATCCTGTGGTTGCAGTCTCCTAACAAGAGGTATCTGGCATTATGGGCCGGTGGGTTGCTGGCTTTCACAGCCTATCTGCGGCCCACTGCCATCGCGCTGTTGCCGTTGTTGTTGATTGTTCCCTTCGTGATCAAATCTTATTCATGGCGGGTGCGTGGCGCAACAGCGGCCATGCTGGTTGTGGGCTTTGTGCTGGTGATGACTCCGTGGGAAGTGCGCAGCGCAATAGTCAAAGACAACTATAAATATCCCACGCCAATCGGAAAGATTATTTCGGTGGTACGGGCTAGATACCCGTCGCTGGAGATTAAGGTTTCCAAACCCAATGACGATGCCCCGCGCACGCCTTCGCTGGATACCAAACCCGATAGTTCCAAACAAGAGCAGACGCCCAAGGCGGCAGGAAGCATCGGATTATCGTTTATTGCTAATCACTTTTTTCATAACCTGGCCACTTCGGCGCTAAGTCTGCCCAACTCTGCGGGGTATCAAAGCCTGCGGGCTGTGATCAAAAGCGAAGACTCTGTGTGGACCTCAACATGGGCCGGCGAGTTGGGTCTGGGCGGATCTTTGATTCTTTTGATCAACCTAGCACTGCTGGCGCTGGGCATGGGCCTGTGCATCCAACAGCGCGCCTGGGCCGGGCTATTCCCCGTGGCGGTCTTCGGGATTTACCAGATGGCGAATGCGCTCGGGCGCACCTCCGGCGGGCGATATATTGTGCCAGTGGATTGGGTTTTGGTACTTCTTTTTTGCCTCGGGTTGTTTTCGCTGGGCCTATGGCTGGTTGCCAAAATGGGCTGGATGCGCCTCGCAACGGTCACCCGCCCCGAGCGGGGAATGAGCGAGACGACGGGCGGCGATGCCTCGTCGCGGAGATTAAGTCTGGTTGCGTGCGCATCTTTGCTCGGGCTGGGGCTTTTACTGCTCTTGCCGGATGTCGCCTTCAAGCGTGAATTTGTTGCGCAAAGCCGCGAGCAGTTGGTGGAGCGCTTGTTTAGTTACGACTTGAATGGGAACGATGCGTATGTGTTGGAGTTTTTGAAAGACCAAAAGAGTGTGATTTTGAATGGGGAAATTCTTTATCCGCGTTACTACAATGTGGGCGGCGGAGAAGTGCCGACTGGTTACCCATATCAGATTTTGGATTTTCCACGACTCGCCTTTGTGTTCATCGGCCCAGGCAAATTACACAACGCCATCATGGCGGCCCCGGCGCCAGACAACACAGACAGGCCCGCGATTCGTTTTTCGTTAAATACTGCGCATGCTATTTTGCTGGGTTGCGCAGACAAAACAAATGTGGATGTGGTGATGCTTGTATTTTATGAACAGCCGGATGTGGTCATTTATTCGCGTCAGCCTGCTGCGCCCCCGTCTTGCCCTTTGCCAGAGCTGGTGTGCAAAGAAGACGAAAAATGCGAGTGATTATTCATGTCTATTAAAGAAACGTTTCGAGGCAAAAATATAAATTTCAACAACCTTCCAAATTGTTTCGTGATTGGGGCGGCGAAATCCGGCACCACCTCGCTGTTTGAATTAATTGCCGGGCATCCAGCCATCTTTGCATCCAAAAAGAAGGAGCTGAATTTTTTTTCAAACGATGAGCGTTATCAAAACGGGGTGGACTGGTATGCGGCTGAGAATTTTGCGCAAGCCGCTGGTTTTCCCATCAGGGTGGAAGCCAGTCCATCTTATCTGGCCTGGAGTGAGAAGGTGGCGCCGCGCCTCAAGGATTTGTATGCGCAGCGCCCGATTAAGCTGATTGCCATCTTCCGCGACCCAGTGGGTCGCGCCTACTCAAATTACTGGCATCGCGTGCGCATGGGCCATGAGAAGCTAAGTTTCAGCGACGCGATTGAGCAGGAGGATGAGCGTCTGAAACTGAACTGGGAAAAACTCTATCGGACGGGTAACCCGCTTCACGGATATTTCAGGGGCGGTTGTTATGCGTCCCGCTTGAAGCCTTTCCTAAGTCTTTTTCCGCGCGAAAGTTTTTTCTTTTTGTTGCAGGAAGATTTGCAAAACGACTTTGACGCCAGCATGGCCAACTTGTTCCAGTTTCTCGGCGTCGAAGGGCACACGTCTGTGAAGCCTGTGGTGCGCAACGACTCAAAGGTGCCGCGCAATGACAGCTTATATGGCGCCTATGACCGGCTGAAACGGGGCGCGGCATTTCAAAATCGTCTGCGAAGCCTGATTCCCAAGGGCCTGCGTGAATGGGTGCGCTACAAATTAGTTGTCAAGCCGTTCGAGTATCCGCCGATGCCCGCAGATGTTCAACAATTTCTGAGGGCGAAATATTCAGTTGAAATTTTAGAGCTTGAGAAAATTCTTGGGCGCGATCTGGCGCGCTGGAAAGGCAAAGCGGCAACAGCATGATTATCTCTCATCAACATAAATTTATTTTCCTGCGCATTCCAAAAACCGCCAGCACCAGTATTGAAATTGAGCTGGCCGCCCTGTGCGGGCCAAAGGACGTCGTCACGCCGCTGACTGCTAAAAACGATACGAACGACAAAGTTAAAGAGTATGCCGGCCCGCGCAACCACGAACGCACATTTTGGCAGTATCAATTAAGTGACTGGTATCGCCTGATCGTAAAGGGCCGACGGCCCGGTGACTTGAAACATGCCACCGCCCAGCAGGCCAGGAAACTTGTCGGCGCGAAAGCCTGGCAGAGTTATTACAAATTCTGCTTTGTGCGCAATCCGTTCGACCGCGCGGTCAGCCTTTATTTTTGGGAGACCAAGAGCTGGGAGCGCAAGCGTCACGTCAGTCCGCCGGATATCAATACCTACATTTTGAGTCTGTCGGAAGAAAAATTGTCCACATGGTTTCGCTACACGCTTGACGGAAACATCGCGTTGGATTTTATCGGCAAGTTTGAGGCGCTCAATGAAGGCATGGCCGAAGTAGCCCGCAACCTGCAAATTCCCACGCCGATGCTCAGCCATTCAAAAGGCGGCGTGCGCAAGGATCAGGCACATTACAGCCAACTCCTTAATCAAGCCGCGCGGATGCATATCGAAAAACTATGTAGCGCCGAACTTGCCGCCTTCGGCTACGCATGGATTACTCCAGAAAACCCCTAGAGAGTGTTTCTTAAGTCCAAACAACAAAAAAATCAAGGGCATTACCACAGCCCACAGGGTTATAAAGAACACAGAGTCCACAGAGTTTTTTAAAGGTTTTCTCCGTGATCTTCCCTGGCACCGCCCGCCAGGGCAGGTGTGTGATCTCTGTGATAAAAAAGTCTTTAAGAAACATTCTCTTAGCCGAAAGTAAAACGCCGCCATGATTGTCTGCCACCAATACAAATTCATCTTTATTAAGACTCGTAAAACTGCGGGCACCAGCCTTGAAATCGCCCTCTCGCAATTCTGCGCGGACGGGGACGTGATTACCACGCTCAACCGCGAGGACGAGGACATCCGCCGCGCCCGCGGCTTTCGCCCGCCGCAAAATTACAGCATCCCGTTTCGCCTGCGCCACCTGGCAGATTACACAACGCGAGACTGGCTTAAGGTGTTACTACGGCAAAAGCCTGCGCCCCACATTCAGCGTCATGCAGACGCCAGCTTCGTGCAAGCCTTCCTCGGCCAAGCGGTTTGGAGCGAGTACTACAAGTTTTGCTTCGAAAGAAATCCCTACGACCGCGCCATCAGCCGCTACTACTGGCAGACACGCGGACAGGAGCGTTTGCCAGACATCAATGAATATATCCAGTCGAACCAGTTGCACATGCTTTCGAATTGGAGAAAGTACACACTCAACGACGAAATCGCATTGGATTTTGTGGGCAAATACGAATCGCTCAACGCAGACCTGGCCAGCATCGCCGAAAAGCTCGGCCTGCCTGCTATTTACCTGCCCGAAGCCAAAGCGGATGTGCGCCAGAATCGTCAGCATTACAGCCAAGTCTTGAACCCGGCCAGCAAAGCCCATATCGAAAAATTATGCGCCCGCGAAATTGAAGCGTTCGGCTACCATTGGCGCGCAGTCTGACAAAGCGGAGAGAACACATGGACTCAAACGGAGTTTTATACATCGCCACCGGCGAAAAATATGTTCAAGCCGCAATGCGTTCTGCGCAATCGGTTCTAAAATATTGCCCCGATCTATCCATCCACTTATTCACCGATTCCTCCACTCACGAAACGCACTTCAAAAAAAGCGCCGCCCCGTTTACCTCGGTGGGCGTGATCGAAAACCCGCACCATCGTTCCAAAGTGGACTACATGGTTCACACGCCCTTCGAGCGCACCCTCTTCCTCGACACCGACACAGCCCTGCACGCAGACATCCGCCCCATGTTTCAAACACTCGAGCGCTTCGACATTGCCATGACCCACGCCCATCACCGTAGCCCGAGCCGCCTCCAGCATTGGCGGGCCGCGCTTCCAGACAGTTTTCCCGAGTTCAACACCGGCGTCATTCTCTATCGCAAAACTCCAGCCATGCTCAAATGCCTCGGCGCGTGGGGCCATCACTTTGCTGAAGCCGCTCTCGACGAAAACAATGACCAAACCACCCTGCGCGAACTGCTGTGGTTAAGCGATTTGCGCATCGCCACCTTGCCTCCCGAATATAACGTGCGCTTTATCAAATATCACCTGCTCTGGTCGAAGAGCGAAGCCGAATCAAAAATATTTCACCTCAAGGCCTATCACGTCGGCTGGCTTCCGTGGTTCAATCGCAAGATCCGCGCCTCGCGCGTTGCCCGAAAACTGGGCCTCGGCTGGTTGATTAACTCAATCAAGAAATTGATTTCAGCGGGCCGCCCATGACCACGCTGGGTATTCTCTTCGTTGCCACCGGCGAAAAATATGTCCTCGCCGCCATACGCGCCGCCAACACCGTGCGAGCGCACTCCGCGGCGCTGGGCATTCATCTATTCACCGATGAAAAGTCTTTCGCACAATTTAATTTCAGCACAGACCTGGCCCCCTTTTCATCTGTCGCCAGCATAGACGACCCGCACCGCCGCTCCAAAGTGGACTACATGGGCCGCAGCCCCTTTGATTACACCCTGTACCTCGACACCGACACCGCCTTCAATGCCGACCTGACCTCCATGTTCACGATATTAGAGCGCTTCGACATTGCCCTCGCCCACGAGCATCGCCGCAATACGCCCAACAGCCTCGAAACCTGGCGCGCCGAATTGCCGCAGGCCTTTCCGCAATTTAACAGCGGCGTGATTTTATATCGCAAGTCCCCCGCCGTCCTGCAATTCCTTGAAGAGTGGCGCGCACACTACAAATCAGCCGGCATCCGTCACGACCAAACCACTCTGCGCGAACTACTCTGGCTAAGCAACCTGCGCATCGCCACGCTGCCGCCCGAGTATAATGTCCGCTACATTAAGTACCAGTTCATCTGGTCAAAGACCGAAGCCTCCGTCAAAATTTTCCACCTCAAAAGATTTCATCGCGGCTGGTTCGGCTGGATCTTCCGCCACCAAATTCGCAAGTTTGGAAAATTAAAACAAAAACTGCGCACAAAGAGTGAATGACCCCCATGCCATCTCAAGGAATTCTCTACATCGCCACTGGCGAAGAACACATCCGCACCGCCATGCGCTCGGCCCTCAGCGTGCGCAAACACAGCCCCAATCTGGGCATCCACTTATTTGCGGATTGGCCCGACCACGACTTTAATTTTGACAAAGACCCCGCGCCCTTCACCAGCGTGGGGCGGGTCGGGGCCCCCCATCGCCGTTCTAAAGTGGACTATTTGCCCCAAACCCCCTTCGACCAGACCCTCTACCTCGACAACGACTCCGCCCTCAACGCCGACGTGCACGAGATGTTTCAACTGCTCGAGCGCTACGACCTCGCCCTCGGCCACATTGACCCGCGCTCAGAAGAAGAAAGTATCGCCATCTGGAAGATAACTCTTCCGCCATCCTTCCCCTTTTATAATAGCGGCGTCATCCTCTACCGCAAGACTCCAGACGTCATCACCTTCCTCGAAACATGGCGAGACGCGTACAAGCAGGCCGGCCTGCGCCGCGACGAAACAACTTTACGCGAGCTACTCTGGCTGAGTTCCCTGCGCCTCTCCATCCTGCCGCCCAACTACAACGCGCGCTACAGCAAATATGAATATCTATTTTTCAAATCAAACTCAAACACGAAGATTTACCATCTCAAAGAACTGCACGGCAACTGGCTGGGACGCGTCCTGCGTTTCCCCATCCGCAAGATCAAGAAGCTCTTTAAAAGCTAGGGCGCGCGCGCCGCTCCATGAATCACGAGGCCATCGTTGACGACTCAAGGCATTCTATATATTGCCGCAGGCGAAAAATTCATTCGCGCGGCCATGCGTTCCGCCGCCAGTGTGCAAAAACACAGCCCGGGCCTCTCTAGGCACCTGTTCGCTGACTGGCAAAACTACGGCCTGCCATTCGAGAAGTCTCCGCACCCCTTCACATCTGTCGGCAAAGTCGAGTCACCTCACCGCCGCTCAAAAGTGGACTACCTGCCGCTAACACCCTTCGACCAAACCCTCTACCTCGACACCGACACCGCCCTCAACGCCGACATCCGCGGAATGTTCAATGTGCTTGAGCGCTTCGACATCGCCCTCACCCACGCCCATCGCCGCAACTTTGTTGAACGCCTCAAGCCCTGGCAGGTGGAACTTCCACAGGCCTTTCCGCAATACAACGGCGGCGTCATCCTCTATCGCAACACCCCGCAGGTGATCACATTCCTCGAACGCTGGCGCGACGAATATCACGCCAACATCAAAGACTTTCAACAGGATCAACGCACCCTGCGCGAACTGCTCTGGAAGAGCGATCTGCGCATGGCCACCCTGCCACCTGAATATAACGTGCGCTACATTAAGTATCACTACATCTGGGCCAAGAGCGAAGCCGAGACCAAGATATTTCACCTGCAAAGATTTCACGTCGGCTGGTTCACCTGGCTCTTCCGTCCGTGGACGCGTAAAAAATTAGGCATCGCCACCAAGCTCGGGCTCGACTGGCTCTTCAACCCCAAAAAGAGAAAAGGGTAGACTCACTTTTGACCACTCAGGGAATTTTATACGTCGCCACTGGCGAAAAATATATTCGCGCCGCCATACACTCTGCCGAATCGGTGCGTAAACACTGCCCCAACCTGCCAACGCACCTCTTCGCCGATTGGCAAAACCACGCCTTTAAATTTGACGCCTCGCCATCTCCATTCACCTCCGTCGAAAAGATTCTCCACCCGCATCGCCGCTCAAAAGTGGACTACCTCACCCAGACCCCCTTCGACCACACCCTCTACCTCGACACCGACACCACACTCAACGCCGATATTCAACCCATGTTCCAGATTCTCGAGCGCTTCGACATCGCCCTCGGCCATGCCCATCGGCGCAACACGCCCGACCGCCTCGGCAACTGGCGCATCGAACTTCCACAAGCCTTTCCGCAATTCAATTCTGGCGTCTTCCTCTATCGCAAAACGCCCGCTGTAATTTCATTTCTCGAAGACTGGGCACAACATTTCAAAGAGGCCGGTTTTCTGCAAGACCAAATGACCCTGCGCGAACTGCTCTGGCTCAGCGATTTGCGCATCGCCACCCTGCCGCCCGAATACAATGTGCGTTACATTAAATATCACTATCTATGGTCCAAGACCGAAGCCAAAACAAAAATATTTCACTTGCAAAGATATCACCTCGGCTGGTTCTGGTGGATCTTTCAACCCTGGGCCAGACGAGTGTTAAAACTACTACGCAGGCTCGGCTTCAATCCGCCAACGCGCCTGTTCCGGAAATAACATGTCCGCGCCCCAACCACAAGGCGTCCTGTATGTCGCCAGCGGAAAAAAATATATCCTCGCCGCAATGCGCTCTGCGCAATCGGTGCGCCAGCACTGCCCGCCACTGCCTATTCACCTTTTTGCCGATTATCAAAATTACGATTTCAAATTCGACTCAACCCCCGAACCGTTTTCCTCGCTCGTGCAGATTGACCAGCCCCACCGGCGCTCCAAAGTCGAATACCTCGCGCAGACTCCCTTTGAGCGGACTCTGTATCTAGACTCCGATACGCGCCTCAACACCGACATCCTCAGCATGTTCGCCCTGCTCGAGCGCTTCGACATCGCCCTCGCCCACGCGCACTGGCGCAACCACCCCATCACCGCGCGTCAATGGACAACTGCGCTTCCCGACGCATTCCCGCAATTCAACAGCGGCGTAATTCTATATCGCCGCAACCCCGCCACCCTGCAACTGCTCACAGACTGGCAGGCCGCGTTTGAAAGCGCGCAATTCGCCCAGGACCAAATTACTCTGCGCGAATTATTGTGGCAAAGCGACGTGCGCATCGCCACCCTGCCGCCTGAATATAATGTCCGCTTTATAAAATATCATTACCTGTGGTCCAAAGCCGAAGCGCACACAAAAATTTTCCACCTGCAAAAATATCACGACGGCCCATTTTGGTTCGTGAAAACCTGGGTCAAGAGAATCGCCCGTGCGCTCCTGAAGATTTTGCACTTGAAACCACCCTCCAAAAAAAAGACTGCCGAATGATTTCGCCGCACAAACTTCCCAATTTTTTCATCCTCGGCGCGGCCAAGGCGGGCACCACCAGTCTGTTCGACGCGCTGAGCCAGCATCGGCAAGTGTATTTTCCGCTGGTCAAAGAGCCAGCCTTTTTTTGTGACGACGCTTATTACGCGCGCGGACTGGGCTGGTATTCCCAAACGTACTACCAGGCCAGTGGTGGGCAACCCGCTCGGGGCGAGGCAACGTCGCGCTATTTATTTTGGGGCGAGAAAGTCGCGGCGCGCATCCACTTAATGAGTCCGTCCAATCCGCCGCGCTTCATCGTCATCTTTCGCGAGCCAGCCAGTCTCGTGCATTCTTTTTATTGGAACAGCGTGCGCGAAGGCCGCGAACCTTTGGCGCTTGAAGACGCGCTTGAGCAAGAGTCTGAGCGGCTGGCGCAACACAGCGCGCAGTTGAAGGTCGAAGGTCAAATTCTGTTTGCCTATTCGCGGATTGGGTTGTACGCGCAACAATTAAAATATTATCTAGAGCTCTTCCCGCGCGGACAATTTTTATTTTTGCTCACTGAAGACCTGAAAGATTTTTCTGCGCTGACCAAAAAGATGCAGAGCTTTCTTGAGTTGGACGATTACTCCGCAAAAATTCAGCCGACGGCCAGCAACAGCGCGGCCTTGCCGCGTTCTACCACGTGGCATCAATGGTTGCGCAATCGTTCGGCGCTCAAAGATATTCTCAAATTTTTCGTCCCCTTCAACCTGCGCCATCGCCTAAAGATGTCGGCGTTGGAACTGAACTTGAAGCCGTTTCAATATCCCGCGTTGGACGCGGCCATCAAGCGCCGCTTGCAAGCGCAATATCGCGACGAGATCATCGCGCTTGAAAAAATGATTGGCCGCGATCTTTCTGCGTGGCACAAGGATTAACCAGCGTGTCTGCTTTCGAAAACGATCTGCCCAATTTTATTATCCTCGGCGCGGCCAAGGCCGGCACGAGTTCCTTGTTTAACATTCTGGGCGGGCATGTGCAGGTCTTTCATTCACAGCAAAAGGAACTGGGCTTTTTCAGCAACGATGAATTTTTTGCCAAAGGGCCAGAATGGTATGCGCGCGCACATTTTGGCGGCGCGCAAAAATTCGCGGTGCGCATGGAGGCTTCGCCCGCCTATCTGACATGGAGCGAGAAAACCGCGCCGCGCATGCGCTCCACATTTGCAGGGCGACCCTTGAAGATGGCCGTCATCTTCCGCGACCCGGTTCAACGCGCCTACTCACATTACTGGCATCGTGTGCGCCTGGGGCATGACGATGCGCCCTCGTTCGCAGAGGCGATTGATAATGAAGAGCGACGCTTGCACGAGAATTGGGACAGACTCTCGAGCACGGGCAACGGGCTGTATGGCTACTTTCGCGCAGGCTGTTATGCCAGCCGCCTGAAACCGTTTCTTGAACATTTTGAGAAACGCGATTTTATTTTTTTGTTGCAGGAAGATATCTTCCCTGAAAATTTTCAGGCCAGCATGAAACGCGTTTTGGATTTTCTGGAAATCGACTCGTCCATCGCGCTCAACTCGGAGCGCGCGAACGAGTCTACCAAGCCGCGCAGTGCCTGGCTGACCAAAGCCTATTGGGGGCTCAAGCAGACCGTGCTCAAACCGCTCTATCGCGGCTGGCTCCCCGCCGCCCTGCGCAAAAAATTTTACAGCGCGCTCTTCCCGCCGGCGTCCTACCCGCCCATTGACGCAGACATTCAAACGCAACTGCGCCAGCGCTACCGAGAGGAGACGCTAACTCTTGCGGATATAATTCAGCGAGACCTTTCTCACTGGTTGAGCGCATGACAAATTCCCCACCCGCCCCCCGCCCGATTGCCCTGTTCTTCTCCAACCTGCGCGGCGGCGGGATTCAGCGGGTGATGCTCAACCTGGCCGAGGGATTTTTGGACGCGGGTCTGCGCGTGGACTTGGTCATTGTGCAAGCCGAGGGCGAGCTCCTGCCCGAAGTGCCCGCCCGCGCGCGCCTGGTGGATTTTCAAAAGCGCCGCGCCCTGTTCGCCCTGCCAAACTTGATTACTTATTTAAAAAATGAAAAACCAATCAGCCTGCTGGCCTCCCAGCCGCATTTGAATGTGCTGGCGATTCTGGCGCGCGTCTTTGCGCGCGCGCAAACTAGAATGGTAATCAGCGAACACATCGCATTTGAAGACGCGGCGCGCAATGGCGCACATTTACTTGACCGTTGGAGCGCGCTGATGGGCAGAATTTTTTACAAACACGCCGACGAGATTATCGCTGTATCGCAAGGCGTGAAGAGTCAACTGGTGCGCGCCACACGCGTCGCGCCAGAACATGTGCGCGTGATTCACAATCCCATTCTCAACGCTGCGTTCAACGCAAAAAAAATGCAAGCCGTCGAGCATCCCTGGTTGGGGCAAAACATTCCGCTGATTCTTTCGGCGGGACGATTAACCGCGCAAAAAGATCACGCCAGCCTCCTGCGCGCCTTCGCCATTTTATTGCGCAACACGCCCGCGCGCTTGATCATCTTTGGCGAAGGCGAAGAACGCAATGCGTTATTAAAACTCGCGCAAGATTTAAAAATCGAAAGTGAAATCAGCCTGCCCGGTTTTGTGCAAAATCCATTTGGTTTCATGCAACGCGCGCAACTTTTTGTGCTCTCTTCGCGCTGGGAGGGTTTTGGCAATGTGCTGGTCGAGGCGCTGGCTTGCGGCCTTTCGGTGGTGGCCAGCGATTGCCCGAGCGGCCCGAGCGAAATTTTGGAAGGCGACAAATTCGGCTGGCTGACTCCCGTCGGCGATGCGCCCGCGTTGGCGGCGGCCATGCGCGCGGCGCTGGCACATCCATTCTCAGCAGAGACTCTTCAGCGGCGTGCACAGGATTTTTCAATCGAGAGAATCGCTCCGCTGTATTTGCAGACTCTGCTCCCGCAACCCGCCACAATCCGCGCCCGGAGCGGGTTATGAAAATCTTGCACGTGATCAACACTTTGGCGGCGGGCGGCGCGCAATCGGTGCTGGCCCAAAACCTTGAACGCTGGCCTAGCACGGAGGACCGTCAGCTGGTGATCTGCCTGACGGAGCGCGGCCCGCTCTCAGCGCGGATTGAGGCGCTGGGGGTGCAGGTGATTCATTTGGACATGAATCCGTCTGCGTTGAAAATATCCAAATTCCTAAAGTTGTTGCGCGCCATTCACGCCTTCAGGCCAGACGTTGTGCAGACCTGGTTGTATCATTCCGATTTGATCGGTGGGTTGGCCGCGCGTTTGGTGAGTCGCGCGCCGCTGGTGTGGGGCATGCATCACACATTGGGCGACGAGCGCTCGGTGAAGAAGTCTACGCGGCGGGTGGTGCGCACGCTGGCGGCGCTTTCAAATATTTTGCCGACGCGCATCGTGTGTTGCGCCGACTCTGCATTTGAAACTCACCAAGCCGCTGGCTATCGCACAGACAGGATGCGCGTGGTGTATAACGGCGTGGATGTGGAACGCTTTCATCCCGACGCCGACGCGCGGATTGAAGTGCGTGATGAATTGGGGCTTGCAGGCGATACGCAGTTGCTGGGCATGTTTGCGCGCTTTCATCCGCAAAAAGATTTTAAGACACTGGCGCGCGCAATTGGCTTGCTGGCGAAAGAAATGTCGAACGTCCATTTTGTGCTGGCTGGTGACGAGGTGGACGCAGACAATGCGCGCCTGCAAAGCTGGTTGAAAGAATCTGGCGCAGAAATGAACACGCACCTGCTGGGCTTGCGCGACGATATGCCGCGGCTGATGGCCGCCATGGACGTGATAATATTGTCATCTGCGTACGGTGAAGCATTGCCACTGGTGTTATGTGAAGCCATGTCTTGCGGTGTGCCCTGTGTGGCGACGAATGTTGGCGATAGCGCCAAAGTGGTTGAAGGCAGTGGGCGCGTGGTGGCGCGCGAAAATGCGCAAGCACTCGCGCAGGGTTGCGCACAGATTTTGAATCTGGGGAAGGCAGAATATGCCCACTTGAGCCGCAGCGCGCGCGCGCACATTGTGGATGTTTTTAACGTGACGAAAACCGCGGCAGGCTATCGTCAAATTTATCTCGAACTGGTCAGTCGGAAAGGTCGCCATTGAAGATTTCAATTTTATTAGATAAATTATCACGCCCGCAAGTTTTGTGGGCTGTGATATTTTTTTATACACTCGCCAGCGGGCTGTTTGTTCAATTGATTCTGTTGCCCCATATTGTCCCGTCCTGGCATCAGGGCAACGGACTCATAGAAGGAATGGATGGCCGAAAATTCCACAGAATAGCGCTTGAGCTATCGCAGGCCATTCAGACGAAGGGTTGGGGTGCCTGGGAGCCTCTGCCGCAGGACCAGATTGTTTCAGGGATAGCCGCCATTTTTTACACGCTCATTTATCCGGCGCCGTGGTCGGTCTTACCATTCAACGCCCTGCTCAACGCTTTTACGGGAACCGGCTTCTATCTATTGATGGGTCTGCTGGTGGGCGATGAAAAAAAAGGCCTGGTGGCCACGCTTCCGTTTATTTTCTTTCCTTCGGCCATGCTGTGGAACACACAATTTCACAACGAAAACTATGTGGTGCCTGGGGTGGTCTTCATCCTATTAGGCTGGATGATTATTTACAGTCCCAAATATCATCTGCCGCACATCCGGCCTGCCATGGGTCTGTCTGCGCTGGCCTTGATCGCGCTGGGAGGTTTGTTCTTGCTCGTGACCCGGGAGGAAACCCTGCTTGCCATGTCGGTTCTGTGCGCAACGGGCGCGCTGGTAATGAATGGGCTCTGGCTTTGGCAAAAAATCAAGGCGGCGGGCAGTACGCGCATTTTGTTGTACCGGGTTTCTCTTTCGTGGCTGGCCTGTATACTGATGCTCGTTGTCCAAAGTTTTAACGTGCTGAATGACTCGCGAATCAGACCTGGCGACAGTGTGCGAGCCATCGAGAAATTCCCAGAGGATCCATCTAAAGTACGAGACTCGGGCAGAAACGGCTTAAAATGGCAACAAAGCGCATGGTTGCCAAAGTTTATAGATGTTCAATTCAACACACTGGCTATGACTCGAGCGTCTTTCCTGCGCGGCGCCCAGAAATCAGGCAGTTTGATTGACGAGCAAATGGCTTTTGAGAGTGCGCACGATATCATTGTCTACGTCCCGCGGGCGCTCGAAATAGGTTTATTTTCGCCGTTCCCGCATATTTGGTTTGAAAAATCTGGGGAAGCGTCGGGTAGCGCGATGCGGCTGGAGGCGGCCGCAGAGATGGCCTTTGCCTATGTCTGCCTGTTGGGCCTGCCAATATTTGCATGGAAAAACAGAAGGAAGCACGGATTTTTTCCCATGCTATGGTTGTGCGTGGGCATGCTGATTCTGTATGCCATTACGACCCCAAATCAAGGCGCGCTGTATCGTTTTCGGTATCCATTTTACATGCCGCTGGTCTGTGTGGGCCTGAGCGGCTGGCTTCTAAGGGGTCAGCCAGAACATGCAGAGATGGACGACTCGCCAGTGCCGTGAAATCTGCGATTCAAGTCCGCATCGGCTGGGGCGAGGGCCGCTATTTAGCCTGAGCAAAACGGACTATGCTGAGCACGGTCACTTTCTGCGCTTTTCGCGCCGCAAAGAGGCGAAGGCCGCGAAGGCTTGCCTTTTATCCCTTTCATCCGTGGTTAAATCTGCTGATTCTCAAAACCGCAATTTGTGACCATACACGGTCTATGCTGGTCTGTGAGAACAGGCGCGAGAAGGGGCCGTGACAGATTACAACGCCAAAGGCACAGCCAAAATTATCGCCGGGTGTATGCGCAATTAATCGGCCAGAAAGGCACTCAATGAAAATTACATCAACCCTCGATTTTTTATCCCGCCCGCGAAATTTGTGGGGTGTGATTTTTTTCTACACGCTGGTCAGCGGTTTGTTTGTCCAGCTTGTTTTGCTTCCCTTTATAGCCCCCTCGTGGCATAAGAGTCACGGGCTGATTCGCGATATGGACGGGATCAAGTTTCACAGCCGGGCTGTGGAGGTGTCTAACGCGATCAAAACTGATGGGTGGGGCAGTTGGCAATTAATGCCAGATGGCCTGGTGGTCTCAGGTGTGGCGGCGGTTTTTTATACGCTGATCTACCCCGAACCGTGGGCGATGTTGCCGCTCAATAGCGCGCTGAATGCGTCTGCAGGGCTGGCATTTTTTTTCCTGCTCTCGTTTTTTATTGCAGACAAACGCCGCAATTTGATTGCCACACTACCCTTCATCTTCTTCCCCTCCGCGTTCTTATGGAATACGCAGTTAAATAATGAGTTTTTTGTTATTCCCGGAATAATCTTTATTCTGCTGGGTTGGGTAATGCTGATTAATCTGCACCCAAATGAACTGGGGCAAAAAACTTCCGATTGGATGGGAGTCGTCATGATGATCGGACTGGCGGGTTTGTTGATCTTGCTGGCGCGCAGTCAAGCCCTCATTGTCGCGTTTGCCGTGATCATCAGCGCCGCCATTGGAATTAATCTGTATTGGCTTGTGCAGACCCTGCGCAAAAAAATTTCACTGCAATCTTTTTTTGCGCACCTCTTCGTGATATGGCTAGCCTGCCTGGCCATGTACCCGGGGCCGGTGCTGGCCGAAAGATATTTGCACTCCATTCAGCCCAAAGTAGAAGATGACCCTGCGAAACAGTCACAGGTAGACCCGGAACAGCTAGTCTGGGAGACGACCCCGTGGTTGCCCTCTGCGCTTGAGCAGCAAATTAAGCAAATGATAAAAAAGCGCATGCTCTTTGTCACCACTTCAAGCGACGCCGGAAGCATGTTGGATGTGGACGTTTCGATACGCAGTGCGACAGATGTAATTCAGTATATTCCACGCGCGTTGCAAATTGGGTTGTTATCCCCCTTCCCAAATTTGTGGTTTGAGCAGGCCGGGGTGACCGACAACCCGTGGCTTACGGACAACCCTTCACGAACGTTCATGCGCCTTGAATCTGCGCTGGAAACAGTATTTTCATACTTGTGTCTGCTGGGCCTGCCAATCTTGGTTTGGAAGCAACGCAGACAGCCAGCCCTGTTCCTTGTTTTGGCGATCTGCCTTACGCTGATCATGGTCTATGCCATCAGCCTGCCTAATCAAGGCGCGCTGTATCGTCTGCGCTACCCGCAATTCATGACTCTTGTTTGCCTGGGGCTGGCAGGTTGGATGAGTACGAAGCCACTCGCTGCGGTTGTGGCGGACACGCAGAGCGCAACCGTGCTCAAGATCGCCATCAGCGCCACCACCAGTTGGAATTTATACAACTCGCGGCTGAACCTGGCGCGGGCGCTGGCGAAGCGCGGCCACGACGTGATTATGCTCTCGCCGCGCGACGAGTTCACCGACTTCCTGCTGACCGAGCAATTTCGCTGGGTAAATCTGACGCTGAGGCCGCGCAGTAAGAATCCACTACACGAGCTGGCGGCCATCGGTTCGCTGATTCGTTTCTATCTCGCCGAGCGCCCCGATCTGGCCAACCACTTTACGCCCAAGGGTGTGATCTATGGTTCTTTGGCCGCAAAAATTTCGGGGGTGAAAAGAATCGTTAATACCATCACCGGTCTGGGCGCGGTGTTTTCGAACGAGCAGGCGCGCTGGCTACAGACGCTGATCACCTTCCTTTATCGCGTGGCGCTGACCAATACCACCACCATTTTTCAAAATCCAGATGACCAGAAACTATTCGAGCAACGCGGCTTGGTGAAATCGCCCAACAGCCTGCTGGTGCCCGGCTCAGGCATTGATGTCGAAAAATTCATAGACACGCCCGAGCCGGATGGCCCGCCCGTGATTCTTCTGCCCTCGCGCTTTGTGGAGGAAAAAGGGATTCGCTACTTCGTGGAGGCTTCGCGCCTGCTTCAAGAACGACGCGTCACAGCGCGCTTTGTGCTGGTCGGGCGACCCGAAGATGATCAGCCCACGGCGATTACCAGCAGTGAGATCACGCAGTGGATGAACGAGGGCGTGGTGGAATGGTGGGGCTGGCACAATAACATGGAACAGATCTACCCGCTGGCGCACATCGTCTGCCTGCCGACGTATTACATGGAGGGGATTCCCAAGAGCCTGATCGAGGCCGCCGCGTGCGGACGTCCGCTGGTGGCCACGGATGTGCCGGGTTGCCGCGAGATCGTTCACCACGGCGAGAATGGCTTGCTGGTGCAACCGAAAAACGTGCGCGCGCTGGCAGACGCCATTGAAAAATTGGTCAAAGACGCGGACTTACGCAAAGCGATGGGGGCCAAAAGCAGGCAATTGGCCGTGGACGAATTTTCAAAAGAGAAAGTGATTGCGGCCTACCTCAAGGTTTATGGCATCCCCGATTAGTGTTGGCGCGGCATGGGGGAGCCAGTCATTGACGAAAGACTCTTGCACAAGTAGACTCAATTTCATATCCGTTCGGTGAGGAGTACGCAGATGGCAGTCCAGAAAACATCCAGCGCCGGTAAAGGCGTCAGAAAAGCCGCGACCCGGCCCACGGTCCGCAAAGAGGCGGGGACGAAGAAGCGCGCGCCGAAGGTGGCTGTAAAACCCGTCGCCGCGATGCGCAGCGATTCTAAAATCCAGAAGGCTTTGTATGAAATTGCGTCTGCGGCCAGTGCGGCGAGGGACATGCAGTCGTTCTACAAGAAACTGCACAAAATTGTGGGGAAGTTAATGTATGCGGAGAATTTTATTATTGTTCTCTACGACGCGGCAACCAACACGCGCAGTTTTCCATACTATGCAGACAGTGTAGGCGATGTTCCTCCGCCTCCTGCGCCTGTTGGCAAGAAGACCCTGCTTGCGGAGATCATCCTGCGCCCGCGCACAATCCATTACGATAAAAAACAAAGTGCAGAGGCGACGCGCGCGGGCAAAATAAGCGGCTCTCCATCTGAAGATTTTGTCGCTGTGCCGCTTATCGCAGGCAAACAACTTATTGGCGGAATTATCATTCAAAGTTATATCGAAGGGATTGGGTATTCAGATGACGATGTGCGTGTGCTTGAATTTGTGGCTCAACATATCGCCACCGCGTTGACGCGCGCCCGCGCCATCGAAGCGGAGAGACTGCGCACAGAAGAACTCGCCATCCTCAACTCGGTGGGCGAAGCGATGGCGAAGACATTGGACGTCAAGACTATGGTAAAGATCGTCGGCGATAAAGTGCAAAGCATATTTAATGCTGAATCTGTGGCAATCATGCTTCTGGATGCGGAAACCAATCTTATCCATACGACTTATGAATATGATCTGGGAGAGTATTTAGACAGCGAACCATTCCCGCTTGGCAAGGGATTAACGACCAAAGTGCTTCGATCGCGCACACCCATTCTCATAGGTACTGTCAAAGAAGGCAGCGATCAAGGCGCTTATTTCCCTCCAGAACTGTTGAACCAAGGCTCAGGCACAATTACGGAGTCGCAAATTCTGGTTCCAATTATTGTGGGCAATAAGGCAATTGGGGTGGTAACTGTCGGAAGTTATAAACAACACGCTTTCAACGAAAATCGAGTTAGTCTCCTGCAAACGCTCTCCGCCAACATGGGAGTCGCTATCCAGAATGCGCGGCTCTTTGAAGCTGAGCAGGAACGCGTCGCCGAGTTGCAGATTATCAACTCGATTCAGCAGGGACTCGCCGCCGAGTTGGACTTCCAAGCCATTGTGGATTTGGTCGGTGATAAGTTGAGTGAAGTACTTAACACAGGCGACCTTGGCATTGGTTGGTACGATGAAAAGACCAATCTGATGCATTATCTTTATACGTACGAACATGGGGAACGGCTTCAAATCCCGTCCGCCCCCCCCAGCGCTGGCGGACAGTTTGAAACAATGAGTAAAACAAAGCAACCGGTTATGCTGAATACGGTCAATGATTACGAAAAAATGGGCATTCCTCTCGTACCAGGAACAGACCAAAGCAAGTCAGCGGCATCGGTTCCCATCATCAGCAGTGA
>VFKQ01000293.1 GCA_009885445.1 Anaerolineaceae bacterium
GAAAACTTATATGGGAAGCCGGTCAGCTTCACGGTCCCGGCGGATGCGTGCTCGGTTTCGAGAGTCATCTCGCGCGCGATGGCTTGCGGGTGCGCGAACACTTGGGGAATCGAGTTGATGCGTCCGCAAGGCAGGCCCGCCGCGGTTAAGTCCGCCAGCCAGTCATCCACATTGCGTTCGGAAAAAATTTTATTCAATTCAGCAACGACAGCGACTCGATTCGTCACACGCTCACGATTCGACGAAAAGCCCGCGCTCGTTTTCAGCTCGGGGCGGGCCAGCGCGTCACAAAGTTGACTCCACTGTTTGTCATTCGCCACGCCCAACACAAACCAACCATCGCGCGCCGCGAACGCATCGTATGGCACAAGGTTCGGGTGCGCATTGCCGAGTCGACTCGGCGCATTCCCGCCGACTAAATAATTTGATGCGACGTTGGTCAGCAGAGCAACGTGCGAATCAAAAAGTGAAATGTCCACGAGTTGACCTTCGCCCGTCAGATCGCGCGCGCGTAATGCGGCGAGAATCGCAGTGGCCGCAAACATGCCCGAGGTGATGTCAATGATCGGAATGCCCGCTCGCGAGGGCGGTCCGTCCACAGGCCCGGTGATGCTCATCATGCCCGCCTCGCCTTGCAGAATCGCGTCGTAGCCCGGGCGCTCCGCGTAGGGTCCCGTGCGCCCATAACCGCTGACCGAGCAATAAATTAATTTTGGAAACAGACGATGCAGATCGTTGTAGCCCAAACCGAGTTTGTCCAAATCACCCGTGCGATAATTTTCGACGAGCACATCCGACATCCCCGCCAGCCGACGGATAATCTCTTGGCCGTCCGCGCTCTGAATGTTGACGGTCACCCCGCGCTTGTTGCGGTTCGCCGCAATAAAATAAGCGGACTCTCCGGGATAGCTCCCATACGGCGCCCCCACGAACGGCGGCCCCCAACCGCGAGTCTCGTCGCCGACGATGGGACGTTCCACTTTGATCACGTCCGCGCCCAGGTCGCCGAGCATCATTGTGCAGTACGGTCCTGCGAGGGCGCGGGTGATGTCGAGAATGCGAATATTTTGGAGAGGTTGCATGGTGTTATTTTCTCAATTTGTTTGGGTTTGTGAAGGGGGAGTATAAACCTTTTAAACACAAAGTACACAACGGACATGAAGGAACAAGGGCGCAAAATGATGGAGCCTTAAACTTTGTGTACTTCGTGTTTAATGTATTTAAAAACAAGACCCCTCCCGCTATAATGTCGCCA
>VFKQ01000204.1 GCA_009885445.1 Anaerolineaceae bacterium
CGTCGGTGCCGAATTGGTCCATGACGATGAGCGGGTCAATCACGTTGCCCGTGGTCTTCGACATTTTGCGTCCCTGCTCATCGCGGACGAGGCCGTGCAGGTACACGGTGTGGAAGGGCGCCGTGTCGGTGAATTCGAGTCCCATCATGATCATGCGCGCGACCCAGAAAAATAAAATATCGTAGCCCGTCTCCATGTACGAAGTGGGATAAAAATATTTTAGGTCGGGCGTTTGCTCGGGCCAGCCGAGAGTCGAGAACGGCCACAGGCCCGAAGAGAACCACGTGTCCAATACATCTTCGTCTTGCGTCAGATTTTTTGAACCGCACGTCGCGCATTCGCTCGGGTCTTCGCGGCCCGTCGTCATGTGTCCGTCCGCGCAATACCAGACGGGGATGCGATGTCCCCACCACAGTTGGCGGCTGATGCACCAGTCTTTAATATTTTCGAGCCAGTTGAAATACGTCTTCTCGAATCGCTCAGGGACAATTTTTATGCGCCCATCTTTGACGGCTTCGAGCGCGGCCTTCGCCAGCGGATCAATCGTCACGAACCACTGAGTCGAAATCATCGGCTCCACGATTTCTCCGCCGCGCTGGGTGCGCGGGATGGTCGTGCGATACGGCTGAGTCTTGATGACTAATCCTGCGGCCTGCATGTCGGCCCAGATTTTTTTACGCGCTTCGAATCGATCCTGACCCTGGTACGGGCCGCCGTTTTCGTTGACCTTGGCCGCCACGTCGAGCATTGAGATGATCGGCAGGTTGTGCCTCTGCGCGATGGCGTAGTCGTTCGGGTCGTGCCCCGGCGTGATTTTTAACGCGCCGGTGCCAAACTCCATGCTGACATATTCGTCCGCGATGACAGGAATCTCGCGCCCCAGAATCGGCACGATCACTTTGCGCCCGATGAATTTTTTGTAGCGTTCGTCGTCGGGGTGCACAGCCACGGCCGTGTCGCCGAGAATCGTTTCGGGGCGCACGGTGGCGACGGGGATGAATTCGTCCGCGCCGGCCAACATGTATTTGAAATAATACAACGTCGCGTTTTCTTCGCTGTACTCTACCTCCAAATCTGACACGGCGGTGCGCAGACCCGGTGACCAGTTAATCAAGCGCGGACCGCGGTAGATCAGTCCCTTTTCGTAGAGGCGCACAAAGGCCTCGCGCACCGCGCGGCTCAAACCCGCATCCAGCGTGAAGCGTTCGCGCTCCCAGTCGCACGAGGCGCCGAGGCGTCGAATCTGAGTCGTGATAATGCCGCCGTATTTTTTCTTCCACTCCCAGGTGCGCGCGATGAATTTTTCGCGGCCCAATTCTTCGCGCGTCACTTCTTCAGTTTTGAGCAAATCGCGCTCGACCATTAATTGCGTGGCGATGCCCGCGTGGTCGGTGCCGGGAATCCACAGCGCGGAGAATCCTTTCATGCGCTGATAGCGAATCATCAAATCTTCCACGCTGACGAACATGGCGTGACCGATGTGCAGTTCGCCCGTCACGTTCGGCGGCGGGATGGCGATGACGAAGGGCTTGATGCTCGGGTCAAAGTCCGCTTTGTTGGGGTCGTTGTGCGGTTTGAAGAATCCGCCCGCCTCCCACATCGCGTAGATGCGCGGCTCGGTGGATTTGAAGTCGTAGGCTTTGGGTAGTTCGTGTTTGGTCATGGTTGCTCCTTTGGGGCAGGGAGTAGTGAATAGGGAATGCTGACTATTCACTGTTCTCTTCTCTCTATTCTCTTTTCTCTTCTCTCTTAAAAACAAAAACACTCCGTCCATCTAGAGGACGAAGCGTTAACTCCGTGGTACCACCTCAATTACGTTGTCAGGTTCGCAGGTTTGAACGTTTCAACGCCTCTCGATTTTGCTGTAACGGGCGCACCCGTGACGTTCTACTGGTCACTGTTCACTGATTACCGAACACTGATTTTCTTCGTCAATTGTTCCAGGCGACTTCAGCGACTTTTTCCTGCGGAGACTTTCAGCGTGCGGGTCTCGATACCTTCGTACTCGACCACCGTCTCCTTCTCTATCAGGTTTGGTCTCGATACGGCCTATCGGCCTACTCGACCACCATCACTTACTACTCCTGAACGTTGACGGGATTATATGCGTGGCAGGGGAGGAAGTCAAGAAAAAGTTGCCCGCCGCGGGGATGTGATTCCCAAACGGCGGGCAGGTTTTGTATTTGGCCGGTAGATAAACTACTCGGCCAGGGCATTGTCCGCGCCATCTCCTAAAAAGCCTCGACGGGCGGTTACTCACCGCGCCGCATTTCCGGCATGTGCAGGGTATGTGAGACGCGCACACACGAAAACCGATGTTGTTGTTGATGTTATCGGGGTCGTTGTTGTTGCGATACGCACAGCGGGCGTTCCTCTGATTGTTGTTGAACGAGCCGCCGCGAAAGACGCGTCTGTTTCGGACAAGCCCTTCACGCGAATCGTATTTAACGCGATTCGGGCGTGACGGTTTTAAGCCAGCCACCAAGCAAGCGCCCCAATTCAACCACCATTTCGGAGGCGTGCCTGTACTGGCCGGGTTTGATCCATTTCCAATGCTCCACAAGCCGCAAGTACAGACGAATCTTCAGCAACTCTGTATCTGCCTCACGTAATTTTTCTGCGCGTTGTTTTCGATTATTGTTGGCTTCGATAATGCGCTCCTGAAAATTCAGTGCCGCGTTTTGCAGGCGTGTTGTGGTGACAAAGCGCTGACTCCTCGGGAAGTTCTCGGTTAAAGGGAGCAACCAGGTCACGAAATCATAGGTACGTGTGAAAATCACCATCTCTTCAGCCATTTTCAACCTCCGCCAAAAGCCCAAGTCTTGCCAGAAGCGACTTGCGCAGTTTGTATGTGTCTCCAAAACGAACGTGATTAACCCATCCCTGCACGCTCGATTTTATTTGTTCGTTGGATGACAAGCGCATGGTTTTCTTCATGCGTCTTTGAAAAGCCAGACCTTTGCGTTGTTTCAGCAGGCGGTGAGTCGGAAAAATAACGAAGCCCAAAAATGGAATTCCTTTTTGGGTAGGACGAGGTAGGGCGTTTTTTTCATGAATGGTCAGGCGCTGGCCTGCCAGACGCTCGATTAAGGCCGAGCGCCACTCCCAAAGTTGCGCCTTGCTTTCGCCAAAGAGCAGGAAATCATCCACATAACGCACGTATGCCCTGCACTTCAATTCGCGTTTTATGAATTGGTCAATTGAGTTCAAATGGCAGTTTGCCCACCATTGTGAACTGAGATTGCCAATCGGCAGGCCGCGCGGTCGCTGTGCGGCGAACAAATCGTCGCCCGCAAAGTAAACCATTTCGTACTCTTCCGAGAGTACCCCGCGCCCGCTGTACAAAACCTTTTCGATCAGCCACGATAGGCTGTCATCGGGTAGCAATTTTTCCAACTGCTTTTGCAGGATGGCATGATCTATGCTGGGAAAGAATTGTTTTATATCGCATTGCAAGACGTACGGAAAGCGGTAGGCAAATTGCTCTGCCCGATCCAGCGCTCTGTGCGTGCCTTTCCCAAGGCGGTTGGCATAACTTTCGGGTATGAAATTTTTCTCAAAGTGAAAAGCGGTCACATTGCATAAGGCGTGATGGATTACGCGGTCTCGAAATGGCGCGGCAGAGATCAAGCGCTTCTTTGGTTCATGCACATAAAAACTGGTGTATTGTCCTGGCTGATATGTTTGCTCTTTTAGCTCATGCTGTAATTCAAGCAAATTATCGGCCAGCCGATACTCGAACGCGGCGGTTGCCCCGCGCCCGCGTTTCCCTCGGGATGCCTTTTGATATGCCAATTGCAGGTTATCCCAGTCACATAGTTGCCTTTGTAGAGTCATATGCCTCCGTAAAAAAATTTAAAAAATCCCGCCTTCGGCGGGAGGGGAAGAACGAAGAGTCACAGATTCAGAGAACAGAGAATCAGAGATTCCGAGTTTAGGAGATGGGAGACGCGCACACACGAAAACCGAAGCCGTCGTTGATGTTCTCGGGGTCGCCGTCGTCGCGAG
>VFKQ01000310.1 GCA_009885445.1 Anaerolineaceae bacterium
ATCACGGTCTGGATAGGTTCGCTTCGCGATACCACAACGGCTCCCAGACCCTGGCGAGCCGTTTTTATTTTGCCCTCACCCCTGCCCTCTCCTGGTCTCGATACGGCGGAAATTCACCGCCTACTCGACCACCAACAGGAGAGGGGGAGATAATATGAACATCACTATATTCGGCGGCTCACAACCCAAAGAAGGCGACAGCGCCTACGCAGACGCGCGACTGCTCGGCGAACTGCTCGCCCAACGCGGACACGTCGTGCTCACTGGCGGCTACATCGGCACGATGGAAGCCGCCTCACGCGGCGCGGCGGAGGCGGGTGGCCACGTCATCGGCGTCACCTGCGCGGACATCTCTCGCTGGCGCGGCATCGGCGCGAATCGCTGGGTCAAAGAAGAATGGAAAAAGGAAAACCTGCACCAGCGTCTGCAAGCGCTGATAGATAACTGCGACGCCGCCATCGCCCTCCCCGGCGGCGCAGGCACCCTGACCGAAATTTCGCTGATGTGGAACTTGATGATCGTCGAGTCGATTCACCCGAGGCCGCTGATCCTGGTTGGCGAAGGCTGGCAGTCCATCGTCAACCAGGTGTTTGAAACGCAAGCCATTTACATGAACCATGCCCAACGCACGCTGTTGCAATTTGCGCAGGATGTGGAAACTGCTGTGAAGTTAATAGAGAGCAGAGAATAGAATAGAGAAAAGAGAAAAGTCAGACCGCCTTCACTTTTCATCTACTCACTATTTATCTGCTCCCTACTTATCTACTCTCTCCTCCCTACTCTCTTATCTCTGGAGCTAAAATGTCTGAAGAAAAATTACCCACCCGTGCTGAAAATTTTGCTGAATGGTACAACCAACTCGTCCTGCGCTCCGAAATGGCGGACTATGCGCCCGTGCGCGGTTGCATGGTCGTGCGTCCGTATGGCTGGGCGTTGTGGGAAAACATGACGGCCGCGCTCGATAAAGAATTCAAAGCGACGGGCCACGTCAACGCGGCCTTCCCCATGCTCATCCCCATGTCATTTATGGAAAAAGAAAAGGAACACGTCGCAGGCTTCGCGCCCGAGCTGGCCGTGGTCACACACGGCGGCGGCGAAAAACTCGAAGAGCCTTACGTCGTGCGCCCCACCTCCGAGACCATCATCGGTCACATGTACGCCAAGTGGATCAAAAGCTGGCGCGACCTGCCCGTGTTGATTAATCAATGGGGTTCCGTGTTGCGTTGGGAAATGCGCACAAAACTTTTCCTGCGCACCGCAGAATTTTACTGGCAAGAAGGTCACACCGCGCACGCCTCTGCCGAAGAAGCGCAAGAGGAGATGTATCGTATCCTCGACATCTATTCAAACTTCGCCATCAACGAAGCCGCCCTGCCCGTCATCAAAGGTTACAAAAGCGACACCGAACGATTCGCTGGCGCAGTCATCACCACTTCCATCGAAGGCATGATGCAAGACAAGAAAGCTTTGCAATCCGCCACCTCGCATTACTTCGGCCAGAATTTCGCCAAGGCCTTCGAGATTCAATACCTCGATAAAAACAACACGCTCCAATTTTGCGAAACCAGTTCGTGGGGCCTCTCCACGCGCATGGTCGGCGCCATCATCATGACGCACGGCGACGACGCCGGCCTCGTCCTGCCTCCGCGCATCGCGCCCATTCAAGTCGTCATCGTGCCCATCTTCAAAAACGACGAAGAAAAAAATAAAGTGATGGAAGTCGCCAATCGCATCTTCGCCGAACTCAAAGCCGCCGGCATCCGCTTAAAAATGGATGACCGCGAAGGCGTCACGCCCGGATTTAAATATAACTACTGGGAATTGCGCGGCGTACCTATTCGTGTGGAGGTCGGCCCCAAGGATGTTGAAAAGGATTCGGTAGCCCTAGCCCGCCGCGACGTCCCGGGCCGAGACGGGAAGTCCTTCGTCCCCCAGGCGGGTCTTGTCCGCGCTATAAGCGGGTTGCTGGTCGAGATTCAGGATTCGCTGCTCAAGCGCGCCACCGCCCATCGCGACGCGAACATCCACGACCCCAAATCGTATGATGAAATGAAAAGCATTCTCGAAAGCGGCTGGGCGCTCTCGTGGTGGTGTGAATCAAAAACGTGCGAAGCCAAAGTTAAAGAAGACACGAAGGCCACCACGCGCGTCATCCCTCTCGACCAACCCGGCGGCGAAGGCAAGTGCATTGTCTGCGGCGACAAGGCCGTGAAGAAAGTTTATTTCGCAAAAGCATATTAGCCAGTGGCCGGTTTTCAATAATCAGTGTTCAGTCGCCCATGCCGACACTGATTACTGATTGCTGATTACTGATTACTGAACATGCCCGCCATCGACCTCGCCCGACTCAAAAAACAATCTGCGCAACTGGCTGATCTCTTTAACCGACCAGATGAATTCGTGCGCGCCCTGCATGAAATGCTGGACTATTACGTCAATCGCAGTCTGCGCGCTGTAGACGCAGTCGCCGCATCCTCGGTGCTTCAAACGTATCGCACCCCACCAACCATCATTAAACAAATTGAAAATGACCTCGCTCCCCTGGCCGCCGATGACCCAGACCACGCGCTCGATCTCGCCGATCGTTTGTGGGACGAGGGCTGGCTCGAACTGCGTATGTTGGCCGCTTTCATCCTCGGCAGACTCCCGCCACAAGAGCAACGTCTATTGCCGCGCCTGACCGCGTGGACTCAACAAGTGCGCGACTCCTCGGTTCGCTCGGCTTTGGTCACTACAAGTCTCGTGCGCCTGCGCAACGAAACGCCCGACAAATTTCTTTTACTGGTGGCCGAGTGGCTCAACCCCGAACGTCAGCGCATGTGGTCGAATGGGATTCAAGCCCTGCTCCCTTTAATCCGCGACCCAGAATTTCACAACCTGCCGCCCGTCTTCGATATTCTCACGCCAGTATTCGAAAGCGCGCCCGGCCTGATTCAAAACGATATATCCGAATTACTGACAACGCTCTACAAAGTTTCTCCGCGCGAGACAACTTTTTTCGTGCGCCAGGTGTTAACTCATTCAGGCACGCCGATGACTGCCACAACATTGCGACGCATCTCCCCCTCCCTGCCCAAGGGACTGGTACAGGAAACCGCCGACTTGTTCAAGCTGGCACGAGCGACTTAATTTATCCGCCAAGATTCAAAAAGGAGTTTTATCTATGCTATTGCTTAATTTTCTCTTCGGAGGCTCCCTGCTCATTTGGGGGCGCAAACTCTTCTGGTTGTTTATCGGCGCGGCAGGGTTTTTCACCGGCTGGCAAATCGCGCAAGCGATTACCAAGATTGAGATCGTTGGCATCGTGGTTGGATTGGTCTTCGCGCTGGCGGGATTCTTTCTGGCACGCTTTGTTAAAACCATCGCCATTGGCGTTGCGGGATTCCTGATGGGCGGCGCAATCTTGCACGGCTTATCGGCTTTCGTCGGCCTTGACCAGGGACTGATCGGCTGGGTCATCTACCTTGTTGGCGGCGTCGGCGGCGTGGTCTTGATTGGCATGTTCTTCGACTGGACCCTGATTGCCCTCTCCTCCCTCGGCGGCGCGACATTTATTTTGCAAGGCCTGAGCTGGACCGGCGGCAGACTCGTCGAGATCGTGCTCTTCCTGGCTCTGCTCATTTTTGGCGTAGTCTTCCAAAGTCGGCAATTGGCCCACGACAAGAAAAATTGACTCTTACACAAATCCGTTTTCTCGCCAATCGCTGAAAACGGGTTTGTGATTCTGTGAGGATTTATGGCTCAACAAAAAATATTCTGGCACACCACGGTTGAAATGCCGGGCGAGGAACATGTCACACCCCTGCCCGAGTCAGTGGACGTGGCCATCATCGGCGGCGGGTTCACCGGCCTCTCCGCCGCGCGGACACTGGCTCAGCGCGGCGCAAAAGTGGCCGTGCTCGAAGCCGAGACCATCGGCTGGGGCGCCAGCTCGCGCAACGGCGGCATGACGCTGACAGGGCTTAAGCCCTCGATGCACACCGTCATCAAAAAATTTGGGCGCGAGACCGCGCGGCAACTTTTTCAGTGTTCCTTGGAATCAGTGGACACAGTCGAGCAGATTGTGCGCGAAGAAAATATTGACTGCGGATTCGCGCGAGTGGGTCACATGTTGACGGCCAACAAGCCCAAACATTTTGAGGCGCTGAAACGCGAAGTGGATTTCATGGCCCGCGAGTTTAATCACCCCGTGCGACTCGTCGAAGCGAAAGACTTGCGCTCCGAGATTGGCACGGACGTGTACCACGGCGCGCTGGTGGACGAGGTCAGCGGCGGACTCAACCCCGCACAATACGTCACAGGGCTGGCGCGCGCGGCGTCGAAAGCCGGGGCGAGTCTCCATGCACGGGCGCGGGTCACCCGCATTGGGCGGAGTCCTGAGCGTGTCGAAGGGCGCGGACAAACGAAGCGCTTCCTCGTCGAGACAGAGCGCGGCAAAGTGCTGGCTGAGTCTATTTTGGTGGCGACGTCTGGTTATACGGGGTCGGTGACAAAGAAATTGCAAAGGCGTGTGATTCCAATTGGATCGTTTATCATCGCCACAGAAATTTTATCTGACGAAATGGCAAATGATTTACTGCCCAACAATCGCATGGTGTTTGATTACAAACATTATTTAAATTATTTTCGTTTGTGGGACAGGCGCATGATCTTCGGCGGGCGCGCGGCATTCTTCCCCGAAAACGAAAATACGATTCGGCGCAGTGCGGACATTTTGCGCCGCGAGATGATTCAGGTGTATCCGCAATTGCGCGATACAAAAGTGGAATACGTTTGGGGCGGCACATTGGACTTTACCTTCGACATGATGACGCACATCGGCGAAGAGGATGGCATTTATTATTCGCTGGGTTATGCCGGGCACGGCGTGGCGATGGCTTCGTATTTGGGCAAGTGCGTAGGCGAGGCGATGCTGGCAGGAAACATTAAGTCGCATCCGTTCGCATCGTTCCCCTTCCCCAACGCGCCGCTGGGACTCTACAATGGCCGCCCGTGGTTTTTGCCCTTCGCGGGCGCGTGGCATAAAATTTTAGATTGGGTGGAGTGATGTAAATTATGGTATGCGGGAGCTTGCTCCCGCACAGTCGGCCAGCAACTGGCCGACTCCAAAATAAAAAAAGTGACTGTCACGTTAAATGCGACAGTCACTATTGCAAGTAGGGCGGTTTGCCAATCTGCCCTACAAATTCGCACTTGGCAAAAATTGCGGTGGCTTGCGCACTTTGGTCAACTGCTCAAAAGCATATGCAAATTTTATGATGGTCGCTTCCTGCCAGGCTTTGGCCATAAACGAAACGCCAACCGGCAAACCAAAAAGATAACCAGCAGGCACAGTGATGTGCGGATACCCTGCCGCCGCCGCGTACGAAGTTGAGTCGTTGTCCCAATTGCTGGCGTCGCCGTTGACCAGGTCAATTTTCCACGAAGGGCCGCCCGAGGGGAGCGTGATAGCTTGCAGGCGATGTTTGCGCATCACTGCGTCAATGCCTTCTTTTTGCGAAAGGCGTTTGCTTTTTACGAGCGCCGCTAAATATTTTTTGCTGGTCAACGGTCCGCGTTCCTGCGCGGCAAGCATGTGCTCCTGCCCAAAATATTTCAACACAGTTGCCGCATGTTCTTCATTGAATTTAATCGTGTCGGCCATCGAATGGATTTTCACATGCGGCGCAACCCCGCGCAAGTACGCATCGAGTCCCGCCTTGAATTCGTAATACAAAATTTCCAACTCGGCTTTGCCAAATGTGTTACTCGATTTCAATTCCACGTCAATCAAAGTCGCGCCGGCCTGCTTCATCGCATCCAAACTTTCTTCCATGATTTTCGCCACGCGCGAGTCTGTGCCGAACAAAGTCCGTGCGACGCCGATGCGAGCGCCCTTCAACCCGCGCGGATTCAGCGACTTGGAATAATCGTCCACCCCGCGCTTCGCCACCGCGCGTGTAGCGGGGTCGCGCTTATCAAGCCCGCGCAACACTGACAGCAAAATCGCCGCGTCGGTCACATTGCGAGTCATCGGCCCGGCGGTGTCTTGACTGTGCGAGATTGGAATGATTCCCGAACGACTGACGAGTCCCAAGGTGGGCTTGATGCCGACCAGTCCATTTGTTTGCGCGGGACAAATGATCGAGCCGTCGGTTTCTGTGCCGACTCCCACGGCGGCGAGATTGGCCGCAATCGCTGCGCCGGTGCCGGAGGAAGATCCGCAGGCCGAGCGGTCGAGCGCGTAGGGGTTTAGCGTCAGTCCGCCGCGAGAGGACCATCCGCTCGAGGAGCGCTGTCCGCGAAAGTTGGCCCACTCGCTTAAGTTTGTTTTCGCTAAAATCACCGCGCCCGCCGCGCGCAATTTTTCAACGAGGCCTGCGTCCTGTGCGGCGTAGTTGCCTTCGAGCGCAATCGAACCGGCGGTCGTCTGCATTTTATCGGCGGTGTCGATATTGTCTTTGATGACGACGGGGATTCCATGCAGTGGACCGCGCGTCCGCCCGGCGGCCCGCTCCACGTCGAGGGCGGAGGCGATGGCGAGGGCTTCAGGGTTCGATTCGATGATTGAGTTGAGTCCGGCCCCGGCGCGGTCGACGGATTCGATTCTCTCCAGATAAGATTGCGTCAACTGGCGGGCGGTCAATTCCCCCGACTTCATTTTGCCCTGCAATTCAGCAATCGTATATTCCTGCATTAGCGGCCGCCGCCGGTGATGTAATGTTCGAGTTGTTCGATCATGAATTTTTGGTAGTCCACCATTTCGCGCAATGCGTCGCGGGCCGAGATGACGCCGATCAATTCGCCATGTTCGTAAACAGGCAGGTGACGGATATTTTTATCAATCATCACCGCCACACATTCGTCGAGCATTTGAGTGGCTTCGACGAAAAATACTTTGGAGGTCATGATATCTTTGACTTTGGTGTCGTGCGCAGTGC
>VFKQ01000163.1 GCA_009885445.1 Anaerolineaceae bacterium
GGCGCGACGACGACGACCACCACCGCGCCAGCGACGACGACCACCGCGCCCTCCTCCGCGCCCACAACGGGCACAGCCACAACAAGCGCTCCCTCCGCCTTCAACGCCATGAGCGGCGCGGTGGCAATTCCATTTTTACAATTCGTGGTGCTCACCGACAACCTCAACGTGCGCAGTGGACCCGGCGTGGCCTACGGCCTGGTCACCACGCTCAAAGTTAATCAGGTGCTGATGGCCACCAATCTATTCTCCGACAGCGCGTGGATCGAATTTGAGGCGGGCAAGTGGTGCGCGCTCACTCATGCAGGCGTGGCCAATATGAAGCTGACCGGCGCAGGCGCGCCTGTTCCGCCACTCAGCATGGCCTCCGCTGATCAGATGTCGCTCTCAAACTGGAAATTTGAAGTGCTCGCCAGTGAACTTAATATTCGCAACGGCCCGGGCGCCAACTTCAACCTGTTAGGCAAACTCCCCAAGGGCACCAAGCTGATTGCGAAAAAACTGTCTTCGCAAAACTTATGGATCGAATTCCAGCCCGGCAAGTGGTGCGCCGTAATTTTTGGCGGAATCCAAAACGTGCGCACGGCGTAAGCCCAATACAAATCAGAAAACGCCGCGCATCTTTCAGATGCGCGGCGTTTCTCTTTGATAGACTAAATTTGAAAGCGCCCAGCCCAACAGGGCAAATCCAAAAACGACATAAGGCATATGCCAGACAATGGATGTTGTATGCAGGTGAAAATAGGCATGCGCCTTGAACATCACCACCCATGAAAGCGGGGACAACAGACTAATCCAGGTCGCGATTAACAGCGCCCAACCCTTCTGCCTGTCAATCACCGCAAGTTTGGGTGCGCGCATCAGAAAAATTACAGCAATAGAAGCAAGCGCAAAAAGCGCAAACAGGTGAATAAATTGTACGCCACCCACGAGGGCGGGCTTGTGTATCAGGGTGTCCAGCACAGACATGACACTGGCATCCTGCGCAAGTTGATAGATGGGATCCAGTGTTGAATCCCCTATGCTTCCAACGCTTCGCCGCCCAATGGTATTGGCGATATGCAATAAACCATCCGAAAATTTTCCGGTCGTAGTTCCTATTTGCGCCGCGACCACCAAGAATGAAAGCAAGACGGCCACAATGGTGGAAAGCGCCACCCACGACAACCTGCGCACCGAGCGTGAAAAACCCCAGCCATCGCGCAAAGCGTAATAGATAATCGCAGTTGCGACCATGCCCAGTGGCGGCAGAAGAAAATCGTAGCCGCTCAGCAAACACTTGAAAAGGACCAGCGCAAAGAGCGCCCAATACAAGGGTAATTCGCGCATCTGCGGAAGAAGAGATTCGCGTTGTAAATAATACAGGCTGAAAACCATCGGCAGGAAATAACTCCAAATGGAATAAAACAGATTACGACCATACAACGTGACCCATTGCGAAGCCAGCAGGGTGATCAACACGGTCAATGATGTGACCATCCCAAATTCCATATAAAGCCACACGATAAGGGCGGAAAAAACCAGCGCGCTTAGAAAAGAGGTGATTGCTCGAAAAGCGCGTAGATTCGTTGATGCAGAAAAGGGCAACACAGAATCCACGGCGCTAAACAAGGTGGCCTGTAATCCGCTTTGAGATTTGTAAACCATAAAGCTCTCAAAATCTCCGCCCGCCAGGTAAACATCGAATTGATGATCATAGTCCGAGCTGTTTAGGTCCGGCGTGGCCGCGTCGCCCCAGCCCAGCAACGCGCCGTCAGCAAGCAATCCGTCCTGACGCGCATGCACCATGCGGCCCAGCACAAGACTCTCGCTATCACGTTGAAATGCGCTGAAGCGCTCCATTCCCACAAGCCCCCACTGATTTCGGTAAAATCCCAAAAAAAGCAATAGGAACGACAGCACGCCAATAGTTAACATCTTTAAATCGTATCGCTTGTCCATAAAATCTCCTCAACAGATCGGCAAATTATATAGCTCTCTGGGAGTTGCCACGATTCCGTACACGGATAGCACGGATTTCATCGATGCACACAAAAGGCGCTAAAAAAACATCCATGTTTTTCCGTGCGCGCAGCCGATCCGCGTAATCCGTGTACAAAACTATTTAATCACGGCGATTCCCAATGAACAAATTATATCAACTTCACACGGATTAGCTCAAGCGGATGCGCTACATCCCTCGTCAACGCCTGACGCATGTGCATCCTGCACGACGCTCCGCTGGAAACAAGAATCGCATCCCCCGCCGCACGCGCCTGCGGAAATAATTTCATCTCACCAATTTGCATTGAGAGGTCGTAATGCTCCGCGTCAAAACCAAATGTGCCGGCCATACCGCAACAGCCCGCTGTGCTCAATTGCACATCAAAACCCAATGTGCGCAACAACTCCATCGTCGCCGCCGAGCCAGTCGCAACCCCGTCCGCCGCAGAAATTTCGGCCTGTTGATGACAATGCGGATGAAATAAAATCTCCTGAAACTTCTCTCTGTCGTGCCTGGATATAAATCTACTTTCTATACCGACGACGCGCAGAATAAATTCGTCCAACAACCAGACTCGATTCGAAAGCGACTCAAGCTCCGCGCGGCGACTCGACAGTAAGGCGGCGTATTCATGCTTTAGGCCGTACACCTCCGGCGGCTCGCATCCCACCACGCTCAAAGCGGACTCAGGGTCGAGGCGCCGAATCTCCGCCAAAACTTTTTCAGCGTGACGTTGCGCGGCGGCGATGAATCCCTTCGACAGGAACGACGCCCCTGCCCCGATGATTGGAAGCACGAGCACTTCATAGCCGAGCGCGTTCAACACATCCAGCGCGGACTCTTCGACCTGCGGCTCGAGATAGCGCGAAAAAACGTCGGGGAGGAAAATAACTTTCTTCTCAAAATGTAGTTCGCGCTTCTGGCGTGGTTTGCGCGATACAAATTCAGGCAGAGGGCGTTTGTCTGTCAGGCCGACGACTCTTGAAATTAATTTCCGCGACCAACTCGTTTGCATGAAAGCATTCACCAACGGCGCGATGCGACTTAGCAATTTAGCCACGACATGAAAATAGCCAAACAAATAATCATGCAATGGCCGCCGATGCGACTTGTAATATTCATTCATGAATTCATATTTGAGGCGCGGCATGTCCACCCCGCTGGGACATTCTGCCGTGCAACCTTTGCAAGCCAGACAGAGGTCGAGGGCAGAAAAAGTGGAATTTACAATTTCAGATTTTGGATTTTGGATTGAAGCTGGTTGTGAGATGAGGTTGCGTAAAAGATTGGCGCGGCCACGGGTGCTGAAGGCTTCGTCTCGCGTAGCTTGAAACGATGGACACATGACGCCCGAGGCTTTGCGACACACGCCTTGCCCGTTGCAATGCTCAATGGCACCAGCCAGGCCGTGCTCGTGTTCAAAATGCAAAGCGGGAATCCATGCACGGGTTTTATACGACTCTGCGTAACGCAGGTTTTCGTCCATGCGTGGCGCGTCAAATAGCTTTTTGGGGTTGAGTAAATTATGCGGGTCGGCGGCACGCTTAAGCGACTGCATGGCTTCGCTGACTTCAGCGCCGTAGATTTGCTTCAGCCACTCGCCGCGCGCGAGGCCGTCACCGTGCTCACTGCTCATCGTGCCGCCGAGACTCAACGTCAGCGCGAGGGTGCGCTCGGCGATGGTGCGCAACGTTGCGGTCGCCCGACCCGCTTTGAGGTCGAGCATGGGACGAATGTGCAAACAGCCGCCGGAGGCGTGGGCGTAGATTCCGCCTTCGATGCGCTGATCCGCAAGAATCGATTCGAGTCCGCGCACAAATTTGCCCAGATTTTCAACGGGCACGGCGCAATCTTCGATGAAGGCGGCGGGACGCACGGCTTGCGGACGCGAATCCAAAATGCCGAGGCCCACCTTACGCACGTTCCACACGCGCGTTTGCTCCTCAGCAGATTCGGCCAGCGCGGTGATTGCGCCAATGTCTCGCGCGGCGGACTTTAATTGCGCGGGGTCGTCGCCGCTGAATTCAACAATCAAAATTGCGGCGGGGTCGCCGACCATCCAACCCATCTGGCGCGCCGCCTGCGGGACACTGCGCGCGAGTTGCAGAATCATGCGCGGCAAAAGTTCAATCGCGGAGGGAGAGTGGGTTAATAAACGCGGCACATCATCACAGGCAGCGGCGGCGGAATCATAAGCAAGCACAGCAAGGATGGTGTGTTGCGATTTTTTTACAAGATTTATTTTTGCGCGACGAATGATGGCCAGCGTGCCTTCACTGCCAGCGAGGAGGGTTGCAAGGTTGAAGGTTGAAGGTTGAAGGTTTGGGTAGTCCCCGACCCAAAGATGCGGCTTGGTTGCAGAATAGGGTAATAAATAATTAATCCGATAGCCCGCCGAGTTACGCCAGGTTTTTGGAAAATTTTCTTTAATGGCGGATGAATGTTTTTTGCGAATTTCATGAACAGAGAATTGGAGATTAGAGATTAGGGAATTCTCCAATCTCCAATTCTCGTTCTGCGCGCCCTGTTCTTTAAATGTAGCCAGACTCCCATCGCTAAGAATCACATCCGCTTCCAAAAGATGATCGGCGGTCATGCCGTACAAAATGGAATGCGCGCCCGTGGCATTGTTGGCGATGACTCCGCCCAGCGTGGCGCGTTCAGCGGAGGCCGGGTCGGGGCCAAACATCAATCCGTGTTTCGCGGCGGCGCGATTCAAATCGGCGAGCACGACGCCGGGTTCGACGATGGCCGTTTGTGTATCAGCGTTAATTTCAAGAATCGAATCGAGCCAGCGCGAGCAATCGAGAATCAGCGCTTCGCCGATGGCTTGCCCGCCCAGTGAAGTGCCCGCTCCGCGCGGCAGAACAGGCACAAGATATTTGGCGGCCAGCTCCATCGCGGCTTGCAAGTCATCCTGCGTTTTTGGAATCGCAACGCCCAGCGGTTCGATTTGATACATCGAAGCGTCGCTGGCATACAACGCGCGCGAACCAGCGTCGAGGCGCAGGTCGCCGCTGAAATGTTTTTTTAATTCGTGGAGGAAGTCTGGGGAGAGAGGCATCAAGCGTGACTGGTTTTTGTAACGCAAGATTCATCTTGCGTTACGGCAAGTTACTGATAAACAAAAAATCACCTCAAGCAAATTTCACTTGAGGTGATTGTACCCGATGGGTCGCGATATAAATATCGCGTTATGGCGTGGGCTGTGCAGTGGGCGTTGAGGCCACTGGCCCATCGGGCTTGGGCGGCATTTGCATGATGGTCGCCGCCACGTCTGCGCCGAAGACGGCGATCACGTCACCTACTTGCAAATCGCTCAGTAAAATTTCTGCGCCTTCTGCGTCAATGAACTTTGTGGTTGCATCGAAGCGGATGGTGAAGACGGTGCCATCGCGGTTCTCGTAAGTGAATTGCGTGTCAGAAATTTCGGTGATGCGTCCGATTGAATCAGGCGGCCAGGAGGGCGCGCCGGCAGGGCCTGCGGGACCGAATCCGCTTCGGGAGGGCTGACCCGCTTGAGGCCCGTTTTGAGCGCCGCCTTGCGGGCCGTTCCCGTCCGCGCCCCGGGCGGGTCCGCCCTGCCCGATTCGACTCTGCCCCTCAGCGCCGTCTCCGCGCTTGCCGGTGTAGACTCCGGCAGTGAATGAGGCCGCGGCAACGACGAGTACGAGAATGCCGGCGGCAAGTCCGATGAAAATTGGTTTGGTTTGCATGTGTCACTCCTTTCAGTGATAGCGCAGTTATAGCGGGGGCAGGTTTAGAAGTTGTGTAGGGCGGGTAAATTTTTTGCGGAGCAGTTATTGGACAAATCACCCCTGCCCTGCTATACTGTAAATCGCAACGCAGACTATCACTGCCCCTGGCAGTTTTCGTGACCACAAAAAATGTCGCACGTGAACACCCTGGCGGAACTTGCGCCCGGGTTTATTTTTTAATTTTTGACGAGCGGAACTCGTGATTAACACAAAAGATAACGGATATTCCACGTTGAACTTAACCGCCATCGGCGGATAAAAATTTTGAAACTTTGAGGTGTAATAAAAAATGAGTAAGAACGAAAAATTGAAGATCGTCCCTCTCGGCGGGTTGGGAGAGGTTGGCAAGAATATGACCGCCTATGAATACGGCGGTGATATTCTCATTGTAGATGCAGGTATCATGTTCCCGCAGAACGACATGCTCGGCGTGGACTACATCATCCCCGACTTTGAATATCTGCTGGACAAAGTGAGCCGCGTGCGCGGCCTTGTCATCACTCACGGCCACGAAGACCACATCGGCGCGGTGCGGCATGTGCTCGAGCAAATCCCCGTGCCGGTATTTGGCACACCGCTGACTCTCGGTCTCATTGAGGGCAAGTTGGCGCGCAACGGTTTCACCGATAAAGCCGACCTGCGCACATTGCAGGCTGGCGAAAAAGTGCAGATCGGCAAATTCAGCATCGAGACTTTCCATATCTGTCACTCGATTCCAGACTCAATTGGTTTGGGCATCACCACCGGCGCGGGACTCGTCGTGCACATGAGCGACTTTAAATTCGACCAGACCCCCGTGGACAACTGGCCGACAGATTATGCCAAACTGGCCGAATTCTCGCAACGCGGCGTGGACCTGCTCCTGAGCGACTCAACCAACTCCGAGCGCCCAGGCTGGACTCCCTCCGAAAGAGTCATCGGCCCGGCGTTTGATAAAGTGATGGCTGAGGCCGAGGGCCGCGTGATCGTGGCAACTTTTGCTTCGCTGATCTCACGCGTTCAGCAGGTAGCCGATTCGGCTGTCAAAGCTAATCGCAAATTGGCCTTCGCTGGCACAAGCATGGTGGAGAACGCGAAAATTGCGCGCAACCTCGGCTACCTCGTCGTGCCCGATGCGACCCTCGTTCCGATTGACCAGGCGCTTAAGATGGACGACAGCAAGGTCGTCATCATGTGTACGGGCTCGCAGGGCGAACCCTCCTCGATCATCGGCAGACTCTCCACTGGCTCAAATCGCCAGTTTGACGTGCAGGCCGGCGACACGATTGTGCTTTCTTCACATCCGATTCCTGGCAACGAAGAAGTCATCAGCCGCGCCATCAACCGACTTCTGCGTTTCGGCGCAAAGGTAATTTACGATGCGATTGCGCCGGTGCACGTCTCGGGTCATGCCGCGCAAGAAGAAATGAAATTGCTCTTCAACCTTGTGCGCCCCAAGCACTTCCTGCCCATTCACGGCGAACTGCGTCAGTTGACGCATCACGCCTGGCTGGCCGAGCAAATGGGGATTCTCCCTGAAAATATTGTCGTCGTTGAAAACGGACAAGTCGTCGAACTCTCGGGCGGCAAGCTCAAACTCGGCGAGCGCATCCCGGGCGGCTACGTTTTCGTAGACGGCGAGTCCATCGGCGACATTGACCACGATGTGATGAAAGAACGCGAGCAGTTAGCGCGCAACGGCATCGTCATCGTAGACATGAGCGTGGACAAAGTCACGGGTCGTCTCAAGCACGAACCCGAGATCATCACTCGCGGCTTCTTAACTCCCGACGCCGCCGAAAGATTAATTCCCGAAATTCGCAAGCGCGTGATGAAAGTGGTCAACACCAGCGGGCTTGAAACCGAAAAAGATATTTCTGCCGCCGTGAAGAGTTATCTCTACGACCAAACCAAGCGCCGCCCGATGGTGTTTGTCACATTGAGCAAGGGCTAAAAAATAAAATGGCTGTCGCTTCGTAAGTGACAGCCACTTTTGAAATATCCTTGAACTAAGGTAAAATCGCGTCACTGGGGCGATGGCGGAATCGGCTTACGCGGCAGTCTTAAAAACTGCTGGTCTCACGACCATGTGGGTTCAAGTCCCACTCGCCCCACACTTCACCCCAAGCCCCTCTTCTAAAGAAGAGGGGAGTTATATCGGGGATAAAAAAAATTATGTTTTATACACGCGAACAACTCGAAGAGATCGAAAACAAAAGCCTTGCGCCATATGCCATGCGCAGTAAGGACTCAAAGGGCCGCGCCTATCCTGATTCGGAACCGGACTATCGCACCTCCTTCCAGCGTGACCGCGACCGCATCCTGCACACAACGGCCTTCCGGCGGCTTGAATACAAGACGCAGGTCTTCATCAATTACGAAGGCGATTACTATCGCACACGCCTGACGCACACCCTCGAAGTCGCGCAGATTGGACGCACCATCGCGCGCGCCCTCGGCGCCAACGAGGACCTCGTCGAAGCGGTCTGCCTCGTCCACGATGTGGGACATCCGCCCTTCGGCCATTCGGGCGAGACCGCCTTGGCGCGCCTCATGCTTAATTTTGGCGGGTTCGAGCACAACAAGCATTCCCTGCGCCTCGTCAGCGAACTCGAGACGCGCTACCCCGACCACCCGGGCTTGAATCTCACCTGGGAAGTGCGCGAAGGAATCGTCAAGCACGAATCGGAATACGACATCTCTGACGCTTCAGCCTTCAACCCCGAACTGCGCGGCAATCTCGAAACGCAGATCTGTAACGTGGCGGACGAATTGGCCTACACCGCCCACGACCTCGACGACGGTCTACGCTCGGGCATGTTGACTCCATCCCTGCTGACGGATATCGCGCTATGGCAAATCGTCAGCGACGCAATTGAATGGCAAGGCCCCACGCTCACAGACATGGATCGCCACCGTCTGATTCGCAAGTTGATCGGCATGGAAGTAACCGATCTGCTGACGGCCACGGATGAACGTATCGTCCAGAGCGGCGCAAAGTCGGCGCTTGAAATTCAAAAGCTGAATCACAATGTCATCGGCTTCAGCGAAGAAATGCAAGCGCGCAACCGCCCACTGAAAGATTTATTATTTGCGCGTTTATATCGTCACCACCGCGTGGTGCGCATGCAGGTCAAGGCCGAGAGAATCCTGTCAGATTTGTTCAATGCCTATCGGAGTGAACCCGCCATCCTCCCTGAGCATGTGCGCAAAAATGTGGAGAGGCGCGGACTCGAGCGCACCGTCTGCGATTACATCGCCGGCATGACCGACCGTTACGCAACAGAAGAGCATCAAAAATTATTCAATCCCATGGAAACACCCTAGAAAGAGGAAGCATGTCTGAAAAAACTTATCTCACCGCCGAAGGACTGGCCCGCCTGAAGGCCGAACTCACCGAGCTACGCGGCCCGCGCCGCGACGACTTATCTGCGCGGTTGCGCTCCGCGATTCAAATGGGCGACCTTTCAGAAAACGCCGATTATCACAAAGCCAAAGAAGATCAGGGCTTTCTCGAAGGCCGCATTCAGGAGTTGGAATATTTGGTTGGTAGCGCCGTGGTCATCGAGGAAGGCAAACATGATGCCACAATCGGTGTCGGCTCGCATGTGACCATCAAAGAGGGTGATGATCCCGAGGAGACGTACCACCTCGTCGGCTCCACCGAGGCCGACCCGCGCAAGGGAAAGATTTCGCACGAGTCGCCGATTGGCCGCTCGCTGATCGGCCGCCGTGCCGGCGACATCATTGAGACGGATACTCCAGCGGGGAAGATGATGTTCAAAGTTGTAAAAGTGGATTAATAAAAAAGTCGGCGACCAAAAAATGGCCGCCGATTTTTTTTGTGGCATATCTAATAAATCATTCTCTACCGTACAAATACGAGTAAAAATAGAGCTTGCTCCTTGCGCCGTCCTCGGCGCAAGATTTACTCGCAAAACGCCGCCGAGGACGGCGGCTTGAGCCTATGTA
>VFKQ01000033.1 GCA_009885445.1 Anaerolineaceae bacterium
TACATAGGCTCAAGCCGCCGTCCTCGGCGGCGTTTTGCGAGTAAATCTTGCGCCGAGGACGGCGCAAGGAGCAAGCTCTATTTTTACTCGTATTTGTACGGTAGAGAATAAAATATTTCGATTCGCGTAAATTCGCGCAGATTAGCAGAAAAATTTTTTGGAGTAACCATGTACACCCCAGCCTATTACCGAGTGAACGACCCTGAAACATTAATTCCATTCATGAGCGAAAACGACTTCGCCACCTTCATCACCCATGACGGCGAACGCCCAGTCGCCTCGCATTTACTCACCGAGATTCTGCGCGACGGTGACTCGCTCACCATTCGCAGTCACATGAGCCGCGCCAACCCGCAATGGAAATCACTGGGCGGGCGTGAGTCCCTCGTCATCTTTGGCGGGCCGCACACCTACATCTCGCCGCGCTGGTACGACCATGTCAACGTGCCCACGTGGAACTATCAAGTCGTGCATGCCTATGGCCTGCCCCAAATGATTGAAGACGACGCCCAGACCAGTGCGCACTTAAAATTTATTGTAGACCGTTACGAAAAAACTTCCGGCGAATACAGCCTGGAAAAACTTTCGCCCGACTTCGTGCGCAAAGAAATGAAAGGTCTGGTTGCTTTCACGCTGACCGTCACACGGCTGGAGGCCAGTTTCAAACTCAGCCAAAATCGCAACGAGCGCGACCACGCCAATATTATTGAAGAGCTAAACCAGCGCTCCGATGAGTCTTCGCACGCGGTGGCAGAGGCGATGCAAAAATATCCGCCGCGCAGAAAATAAGTTCTTTCACCGCGAAGAAATTGCTTCGCGCTCATGCCTGCTCTTCGCGTTCTTCCTTTCTTCGCGGTGAAAATGTAAGCTGAGAGTTCTGATTGTCAATTTGCATCCTTTGCTGATAAACTTGCCGCACAATTTCAAATTCAGGAGTTCGTCATGAGCGACAAAAAATCCGAGAGCGGCAAGTATTGGGATGAGCACGTCGTCAGCTGGGAAGCCAGCACCTACTACGCCGACAAGTCCATGCCCAAGCCCACACTGTGGGATAGTTTTTCGACCTACTTCCGCGGCTCTCAACTTTACGACCGCATGAACATCGCCCTCGAAATGGTCAAACCCTACCTCAACGGTCTGACCGTGCTGGATGTGGGTTGCGCTTCGGGGCGCTTCGCCGACCAAATGTTGGCCGCCGGCGCCGCGCGCGTCATCGGCGTGGACGTTTCTGACGACATCATCAGAATCGCCAACGATCGTCGTCTTGCCGGCCCGAACAAGGAGCGACTCGAATTCTTTTCCGCGGACGTTGTTCAACCCGGGCTGAAACTTCCGAAGGTGGACATCGTCACCGCGCTGGGAGTCATCGAATACTTTGACGAAAAAGATATGATGAACTTCCTCGGCAATCTGCAAACCCCCTGGCTGTTCCTCGACTTTCCCGACGTGGCGCGCACCACCAACTGGTTGCAGTGGTGGATGAGGCAGGTTTATATCCGCGTGAACAAATGCCCGGGCGTGTATCTATATGAACGTCCGCAGTTTACAGACATGGTACACAAAGCCGGCTACAAAGGCGACATCTGGTACGAGCGCCGCTCGCTCTTCCACTTCGCGTCCAACCTGCCGCGCAACCCGTCGCAGTTTAAGAAGTAAGAGAGCGTTTCTCAACTCTTTTTTGTACACGGATTGAACGGATTATACGGACGGCTTCGCACACGGATTTTTTTTAATTCTTTTTCCGTGTAGTTCCGTCAAATCGGCGTAATCCGTGTACTTAAGAAACAGTCTCTAAAACGAAGCTGAACGCGAATGCCCATTGGGGAAAATTCGCACGGACAAACTCCCGATGACCCGTAAATTTTTCTGCATCACCATGGATATTGAAGCGGACTATGCCAATACACAGGGGCATATCCGTATGTTCGAGGAGCCACCGCTCTTCGATCGTTTTGTGCAACTGCTGCGCCGCAGTGGGGTGAAAGTAACCGGCTTTCTCGTCACCTCCATTCTGACGCGCTATGGCGACGCAGTGCGCCGCCTGGCGAGCGAGATTCCGCTGGAGTTTGCGTTGCATTCGCACCATCACAACACCGAAACCAGCGCTGAGCGGAATGAGATCGAACTGGCCCAACGCACACTGGTGGAGTTTTGTGGCAAACCGTCCATTGGCTATCGCGCCCCGATTGGTTCGATCACCCGCGCCGGAATCGCCAACCTCATCGACCTGGGCTTCCGCTACGATGCCAGCGTATTTGCATCCATCCGCCCGGGCCGCAATGGCTATTGGAACACGCACATGCCCATTGAGCCGTTCCGCGTGACGAGCGCAGGGCGTTCGATTCTTGAATTTCCATTCCCGGCATTGTCAACCATTCGTCTCAATTTTGGCCTGCCGTGGGTTAAACTATTTGGGCTGGGGCTGTCGTCCTTGCTGATGCGAGTCTTCCCTCCGCCCTCGGTGGTGGCCTTCACCACGCATGCCCACGATTTGTACGCCCCGCACCTGAGCGACGGGGTCACGGCGATTGAGAAAATGGCCCTGTTGCGCAACACTGACAAGGGTTTCGATATCCTCGAAGCCATGATTGAGCGCTTTCGCTCGGCGGGTTATGAATTTGCTTTTATGAGTGAGATCTGCGAATATGTGGATACGCTCCCACATGTGCCATCCATGCCAATTGAGCAATGGCGCTATTATCTTCTAAAGGATTTCCCATGGACAAAAACTTCGACAGCAACCTCCAAAAATACGCCGAGCTAGCCGTGCGCGTGGGCGTGAACCTGCGCGCCGGTCAGCGATTGATCGTCCGCGCACCCGCGCCGTATGGCCTGGACTTTGAACTCGCGCCGCTCGTGCGCCACATTGCGACTGCCGCATACAAAGCCGGTGCGCGTTTTGTGGACGTAATCTGGGGCGATGAACAGATGGAGTTGATTCGTTTTGCCAATGCCCCGCGCGACTCGTTCACCGAATTCCCCAAGTGGAAATTAACTTCTGTGCTCGAATATGCCGAGCGCGGCGACGCCGTCATCACCATCTCGGCCACCAACCCCGACTTGCTCGAAGGCCAGGACTCCGAACTGGTGAATATTTTTCAAAGTACCACCTCGAAGGAAATGTATCCCTACTTGCTGCATGGCACCAGCAATACAATGAACTGGTGTGTCATCTCGGCGGCGCGGCCAGCCTGGGCGAGGAAGATGTTTCCGAAACTGGATGAAGACAAGGCCGTCGCAGAATTATGGAAGGTCATCTTTCAGATGTGCCGCGTAGACCAGGACAACCCGGTCACTGCATGGGATGCGCACATCAAAAATTTGCACATCCGCAGTACGTATCTCAGCCGCAAGCAATACACCGCCCTCAAATATTCCGCTCCGGGCACCGACCTGACGGTGGGCCTGCCCAAGGGACATGTCTGGAACAGCGCCCGCGAAATGGCGAAGAACGGCATTGAGTTTGTGGCCAACATTCCCACCGAAGAGACCTTCACCCTGCCCGACCGCAACCACGCCGATGGCGTGGTCACCTCCACAAAGTCATTGAATCTTGGCGGCACATTGATCGAAGGCATTGTCGTGCGCTTTGCGAATGGACGCGCCGTGGAGGCGCACGCCAGCAAAAATGAATCCGCTTTGCAGAAGCTGATCGCCACCGACGAAGGCGCCTCGCGTCTCGGTGAAGTCGCCATCGTGCCGCACAGTTCGCCGATCTCAAAATCTGGGCTGATGTTCCACAATACGCTGTTTGACGAGAACGCCGCCTGTCACATTGCGCTGGGCCGTGCGTATAAATTCTCGTATGTCGGTGGACTGGAATTAACCGACGAGGAATTTCTGGCACGCGGCGGCAACTCCAGCATGATTCACGTGGACTTTATGATCGGCTCCGACAAGATGGACATAGACGGCATCACCGACGATGGCCGCGCCGAACCGATTTTGCGCAACGGCGAGTGGGCGTTTAACGTTTAGAGAAAGACCCTAAAGGTTTTCAAAACCTTTAGGGTCTTTTTGCTTTATGAAATCAACGTGCTCTGCTCAATGTTTTCCATTCTCGCATAAAGCACTTGCTCGTTCACTTCCAAATTGTTGATCAGGCTCAGGGCGGTTTTGATTCCATCGCCGATTAATTCTCCTTCCACTTCACCATATTCCACTTGCAATAAAGTGTTATCTGCGCGCAGATCGTTCGAGACCGAGTCTGGGTCTTGCCAGGTGCCGTGGGCGCTGAGTTCTGTCGTGGCTTTCATGAAGTCGAGGGCGGAGGCTTTGAAGACCGGCAGGGTGACCGTCA
>VFKQ01000260.1 GCA_009885445.1 Anaerolineaceae bacterium
AGCAGAAAAACGGCGAGGCCGGGTAAATATCCCGCCTGGCGAATCGTGTTGGTGGTGGTGACGTGACCCGAGCCGCCGTCGCGGACATCTATGCCTTTGACGAGGCGCGTGATCCACAGTCCAAACGGAAACGAGCCGAGCAGATAGGCAATGACAAAATAAAGCGGAGTAGGCAGATTCATAGGGCCTCCAAAATGAATTTTGGTGATTATACGCTTTCTGGTATAATCCCAACCCGTGACTGGTCCTGCTCTACGGTTTAGGCTGTGGGCACGGAGACCTGCAAAAAAAATTATAGAAAGGAAGCACACGTCATGCCGTTAAACAAAGAAGTGAAGACCGAGGCGATTGAGGGAATTCATCGCCACGCAACCGACACGGGTTCGCCCGAAGTTCAGGTGGCGATTATCACCAAGCGCATTACGCAATTGACAGACCACCTGCGCACGAACAAGCTCGATCAATCCTGCCGTCGCGGTCTGCTCAAACTGGTTGGTCAGCGCCGTAGATTGCTGGCTTACCTGCGTAAGGCAGAATATCAGCGTTATCTTGAAGTGACAGAACGCCTGAACCTGCGCCATAAGTAGTTTGCAAGTAGGGACACGGCGCCGCCGTGTCCCTTTTATTATCACCGCCCCTCAGGAATTGAATAGTGTTGGCAAGCGATTGCCGCCGCTCTTCAGTCCCTGAACGAGGCGGGAACTTGTAAGTCGGAATTAATTCCGACTTACGTATCAGGAGACAAAATGAAACCCGAAGTAAAACGTTACTCAGCCACAGTTGGGTCGCGCACCATCGTCTTTGAGACGGGCAAACTGGCCCCTCAGGCCGGCGGCGCAGTGACCATCACCCAGAACGAATCCACCGTGTTCGCCGCGGCCACCATGGGCGGCGTGCGCGAAGGGCTTGACTTCTTCCCTCTGCAAGTGGAATTTGAAGAGCGACTTTACGCCACCGGACGCATCCCCGGATCATTCTTCCGCCGCGAGGGGCGACCCGGCACCGACGCGATTCTGACCGCGCGGTTAACGGATCGCCCTCTTCGTCCGCTCTTCCAAAACGGGATGCGCAACGAAGTGCAAGTGATGATGCTGTCACTTTCCGCCGACGGCGCGAATCCGCTGGACGTGTTGGCCATCAACGCCGCCTCTGCCGCGATCATGATCTCAGACATTCCCTGGGGCGGACCCGTCGGCGCGGTGCGCATTGGGCGCGTCAATGGCGAATTCATCGTCAACCCGACCTATGCCGAAATTGACGCCTCCGAAATGGACCTGCGTTTGGCCGGCACCAAAGACGCCATCTTAATGGTGGAGTGCGGCGCGAACGAAGTGCCCGAAGACATCATGGCCGCGGCTCTGGATTTTGGTCACAAGTCGATTCAACCGCTGATCGAAGCGCAACTCAAGATGCAAGCCGAAGTGGGCAAGCCCAAACGCGCGGCGACCATCACCAGCGCCGCCGAAGAATTGAATAAAAAAGTTTTCGAGCGCGTGAATGCGCCGATGAACGCCCTGCTGGACAAACCACTGATGAAAAATGATTTTGAATCAGGCATGGGCGAATTGCAAAAAACATTGATCGCCGAATTGTGCATTGCCGGCGACACAACTTCGCCCTCTGAAAAAGACGTCAAGTCTGCGTTTGGCGAGGCCGAGCATTCGATTGTGCGCGAGCGCATTCTTTCGCAGGGCAAACGTCCCGACGGACGCGGCCCGGCGGACATCCGCCCGATCTGGTGCGAGGTGGACGTTATGCCCCGTCCGCACGGTTCGGGGTTGTTCACGCGCGGCGAAACACAAGTCCTTTCATTAACAACGCTGGCCACCCTCGGCGAAGCGCAAGAAATCGACTCACTTTCCCCCAACAAAACCAAACGCTACATGCACCACTACAACTTCCCGCCATTCAGCACGGGCGAGGTCAAACCTCTTCGTGGCCAGAGCCGCCGCGAGGTTGGGCATGGTGCGTTGGCCGAACGCGCGCTCGAGCCGGTGCTCCCGTCTGAAGCAACGTTCCCTTACGCGTTACGCGTCGTCTCTGAAGTTCTCGCGTCGAATGGCTCCAGCTCGATGGCCTCCGTCTGCGGATCCACGCTTTCGCTGATGGACGCGGGTGTGCCGATCAAGGCGCCCGTGGCCGGCGTGGCGATGGGCCTCATCACCGACGACAAAGGCCGCTACAAAATTCTGACCGACATTCAAGGCACCGAAGACCATCTCGGCGACATGGACTTCAAAGTGGCCGGCACCGCGCAAGGCATCACCGCTTTGCAAATGGATATTAAAACCAGCGGCTTGAGCGCGCAGATGATGAAAGAGGCGCTCGAGCAGGCCCGCACCGCGCGCATGACCATCCTCGGCAAGATGCTCGAAGTGTTGGCCGCGCCGCGCGCAGACTTGAAGCCACATGCGCCGCGCATCATCACAGTGAAGATTCCGATTGAAAAAATTGGCGCACTGATCGGCCCGGGCGGAAAAAACATCCGCTCGTTGCAGGCCGAGACGAACACCAAGATTGATGTGCAGGAAGATGGCACCGTGTATATTGCCAGCACCGATGGCGTGGGCGCGAAGATCGCGCACGAGCGCGTGGCAGGTCTCGGCGAGAACGCGGTCATCGGAAATATTTACACAGGCAAGGTCGTGCGCATCGCAGACTTCGGCGCCTTCGTCGAAATTCTGCCCGGCATGGACGGCCTCGTACACATCTCGCAACTCGACAGCGAGCGCGTCAACAAAGTGGAAGACGTGGTCAACATGGGCGACGAGATCACCGTGATGGTCACCAACATCGACTCAGCCGGAAAGATTCGACTCTCACGTCAGGCCGTGCTCGAAGGCTGGACGGCTGAAGAGGCCCGCGAAAAAGACAGCGGCGGACGCTCGGGCGGTCCACGCCCCGCTGGAAGCGGAGGCGGTTACCGAGGGGGCGGAGGCGACCGAGGGGGCGGCGGCGACCGTGGCGGCAATCGCGGCGGTGACCGCGGCGGGCGCAGATAATAGACACACACGTAAACACGACGGACGGAGGCAACTTCGTCCGTTTTTTTATGTCATTTGCCAATGATATGCTTGAAAATAGAGATTCAGATTATGCCAATCATCAGCAGGTTTCTACGAATCACCATCTCCATGTTTTGCGACGATCATCTGCCCGCACATTTCCATTGGATCCTCTGGAGTGACCGTCATGTTCCTACATATCAAAAAAACTTCTCTACCGTACAAATACGAGTAAAAATAGAGCTTGCTCCTTGCGCCGTCCTCGGCGCAAGATTTACTCGCAAAACGCCGCCGAGGACGGCGGCTTGAGCCTATGTA
>VFKQ01000134.1 GCA_009885445.1 Anaerolineaceae bacterium
GCCCCAGATGTGAATCTTCTTCTTCAACAACCAATCACAAATACTGAAATGCGGGCCTGGGTGGCGCTGGATATATCGCTCTTCATCGCCTTCTGGGCTGAAGAATGAATATTTGTGCCAGCCTGTATGAATGAAGAGGATGTCGCCGTCCTTCACTTCAACTCGTTTCTCAATATCTTCAGGAGTGAAAATGCCAACATCATCGAGCATGTCGCTCAAGTCCACGATCACGCCGGGGCCGTAACACCACTCGATCGGAATCTGATCAATCGTTTTACCGTTGGTCACAAAGTGCTTCGGCGCATCCAGATGCGTGCCCATGTGATTCGACGTTTGAATGTACTGCGCATTCACGCCATGTTCCGATTTGCGTTTGATGTATTTCACTTCAAACGGCGGGTAGAAGGGCCAGAAGGAACAATCCTGGTTCAGGTCTTGCGATAAATCATAAATCTTGGTCATTGGTAAACTCCTTTGGAAATTAAGATTTGTATTTCTTGGAATACTCTGTCAATGCGTCTTCAAAAATCTTCATCGGCGGTCTGACGAGTCCCGCCCCCACTTGACCCACGCCCGCGTTCTTGTGTGCAATTCCAGTATTGATGCGCGGCGCGATTCTTGTCTCGACCACTTTCCGAATATCAATACCCGTTGGTGTGCCGCGGAAGTTCAGCGCAGGGATTTGAAAGTTCGCATTTTCCACTGTGGTGATCTGATACATTTCAAGCGTTGCCTTCATTGTATCTTCTGGTGTGCCGCCCACAAAAGTCACAATCGCGGGCGCGGCCGCCATCGCGAATCCGCCGATGCCTGCTGTCTCAGTGATGGCGCTATCACCAACATCTGGGTTGGCGTCATCTTGCGTAAACCCTGGGAAAAATTTTCCGATGGGAATCTGCGCGGGCGCGGTGAACCATTGCTTCTCGCCAAGTCCACTCACACGGATTCCAAAGTCCGTGCCATTGCGCGCCATGGTTGTGACAATCGTACTGCCCTCCACTCCATGCGCGGCATCCGTCATCGCTTTGCAGGATGCCATCACCGGATTCAAAACACTCAACATATTATCGCCGATAAATTTCAACACCTCGGCCGCGACCGAATCATCCTTCACAACTTTTACGATCAGCGGCGCGATTGTCTTTAGATAAATCAGCGAACCAGCCTTGTTGCGATTATGTCCCTCATCCCCCATTTGCAAGGCCTCGGCGATCAGCGCGCGCATATCGATGCCGTCGGTTTGCGCCAGCGCGTCCGCCAGCGCGACGCCGAGCACATCATTCATCCAACGCAACTTCTTCAACACGTCATCGCTGTATGCGCCGTATCGCAAAACTTTTCCGTAGCCTTCATTCAAATTGGAATAGGCTTTGTTGCCATGTTCGATATTTTCAACGACATACACTTTCATCGAAGCAGACGTGGCCCCCGCCATCGGACCGACCGCCCCGTGATGATGACACGAGTCAAATTCGACCTCGCCATTTTCCGCCATTGAAGTGGCTTCGGCTTCCGATCTGGCGAGTCCTTCAAACAGCATCGCGCCGATCATCGCCCCGCGCACAGGGCCAGACATCCGCGCCCACGTCAGCGGCGGACCGGCGTGCAGGATGAGATTATCTTTCATGCCAGGGATGACATCGCGCGCGGTAGCAACGCCTTTCAACATAGGCTTGGCGGAAATCATTTTTTCAACAGCGGATTGATTGGCTTGGTCAATATTCATTTTCATCTCCTGTGTCTTGTAAGCAGTAAGGGTAAATGGTAATTACTATTTACCTTTTACGATTTTCTCTATGTCTTCTGCCCAACTCAACAACGACTCATCGGCGTTCCACTTCCCAACAATTTGAAATCCCATCGGCAAACCTCCATCGTTTTTTCCCGTAGGAATGTTGATGGCGGGGAATCCAATTTGAGTCCACGGCAGGCACATGACGGGGTCGCCTGTGGAGTCGAGTCCTTTGGGGGCGGGTCCGATGGCGGGAGGACAAATCCACAGATCAATGTTGTTGTCGGTCATGGTTTGGGTTATTTGTTGTCGGAAGAGGTCGCGAGCTTGAAGTTGTAATTGGTAATCGGTAATTTTTTGTCCGCGATGAATCAAATCGGAGAATTTGGAGGAGTAGAGAATTTCGTGTTTGTTGAACCATTCTTTGTGAACAGTTGCGGCATCTGACGACATGATGGCGTCGTGGCGATCTCGAATCTGTTGGAAATCGTCCATGACTCGGACGCGGCGTAGGTCGTATCCTGCTTGGGCGAGAGAAATGCAAATTGTGTTGAACCCGCTTAGGGCGGAGTCTGAGGCGCAGTTTAAATATTCACCTTCGGGGATTCCAAGAGTCGGTTTCCTATCCAAATTCTCCACTCCCCAATTCTCTAATAGCACGCTGGCAACTTTTTTCGCAGTAACAACATCCGATGTAAAACATCCGATGTGATCGAAGGTTGGCGAAAGCGGAATGACACCTGCGCGAGAAATTCTTTCATACGTTGGTTTGAATCCAACAACGCCACAAAACGCGGCGGGACGAATCACGGAGCCGATGGTCTGCGTGCCAA
>VFKQ01000027.1 GCA_009885445.1 Anaerolineaceae bacterium
ATGCGGATGATCTCAATGTGCGGAATTTCGCGCAGCCGCCGCAGCAGTTCTTCCAGGACCTTGGGCGCCAGCACCAGCGGATCGCCGCCCGAGAGCAGCACGTCGCGGATCTGCGGGGTGTTCTGGATGTAGGCGATTTGCTGCTCAAATTCCTGGCGGTTGAAAGTTTGCCCGGGGTCGCCAACGATGCGCGAGCGCGTGCAATAACGGCAGTACGACGCGCACTGAGTCGTTACCAGCATCAGCACCCTGTCAGGATACCGGTGAACCAGCCCGGGCACGGGAGAGTGGCGGTCCTCGGCCAGCGAGTCTTCCATCATGGCGGTGAAGGACTGCATCTCCTCGGCCAGCGGAATCACCTGCTTGCGCGTCGGGTCGTCGGGGTCGTTCGGGTCGATCAACGAAATAAAATAGGGCGTCACGTCCACGCGAAACAAACCTTGCGTGTTGAGCGCCTTGCGCTCCGAGTCGGTCAGCGCTAAAACTTTTTCAATTTCTTCGGCGCTGTTCAGGCGATTGCTTAACTGCCAGCGCCAGTCGTTCCATTTTTCATCGGGAACGTCTGCGTAAATGGGGGCGCGTTTTGAAGGGAAAGGGGTGTTCATTTTATCCTCCGAGAATCTAAAGTTGGCTAATCAATGATGGACAGGTTAGCCGCAAGTGGAGGGTCGTGATCGGGCCGAAAAAAACCGGCGCGGTTCATATTCATGCAATCATTGTAAAAGCAAACCAGACGCGGGTCAATGTGTCGGCGCAGCCCCAACAGGGCTATTGCAAAGTCAGGAAAAGAGAGCAACCAAGAGAGCAAAGGCCTGGGGAATATGAGCAGAGAACCACCTGCGAGCCTGAGCGGCATTATGAAACTTTGCTAGCCACCTGACACTTTCGAATCAAGTGGTGGTCGAGCGATGCCCTGCCGAAGGTGTCGAAGGGTAGCCGCGAGGTACTACGAGGGGCCTATTGCGACCACATTGACGAGTAGTTTTGCTGTTCGGTGGTCTTGACCACCGTTTTCTTGATCCTTCCCAACGGCGCTATACGCCATTTCAAGATCCTGCTCAGTTTTTTGCTTGCTCTCACATGCAATTTTACCGATAATCCCATTTTTTACCTTTTGTCAAGCGACTTTACAATAGCCATGCATCCAAGTTCGCAAGCCCCTTGCGGGCATTCTGATTCCACGGCACAATCCAGACTAGGAGACTCAACATGACCTCACACCCCCTCAGCGGAATCTACACTGCCGCGCTCACGCCCCTCAAGCCCGATCTCTCGCCCGACCTCGAAGCGGTCACGCCCTACCTGGGCTTTTTAGCCGCCCGAGGCGCACACGGCGCGCTGATCTTCGGCACCACCGGCGAAGGCCCATCATTTTCCAGCGACGAACGTAAGGCGGTTTGGCAAAGCGCCTTGCAAGTAAAACAGCAATTCCCCAACTTCCGCCTGCTCGCAGGGACGGGCACTCCCAGCCTCACCGAAACCATCGACCTAACCCGCGCCGCCTTTGACCTCGGCTACGACGGCGTCGTGACTTTGCCGCCGTATTACTTCCGCAACGCCAGCGAAGAGGGACTCTTCCAATATTTTGCAGAATTGATTCACAAAGCCGTGCCCAGCGACGGATATTTATTTGGCTACCACTTTCCCGCCGTGGCTGGAATCGGATTCTCGCTAGACCTGCTCGCCCGCCTAAAAGACACCTTCCCCGTACAATTCGCCGGCATCAAAGACTCCTCACATGACCGCGAGTGGGCCAAGACTCTCGGCGCGCGCTTCGGCGCAGACCTGGCCGTCTTCAGCGGCACAGACTCTGACCTAACTTTTGCGCTCGAAAACCACGCCGCCGGAGCCATCACCGCGCCGGCCAATTTGCTCTCGCGCGGCCTGCGCGAAATCTATGATTTATTTTTAGCAGGCATGGACACTTCTCCCGCTCAAATAAAAGTCAGCGCGCAACGCCACATCCTCGAAAAATATCCGCCCTTCCCCGCCGCGCTGAAAGCCCTCGTCCATCGTTTGCATGGTCAACCCCGCTGGCTCGTCCGCCCGCCGCTAGTTGATTTATCGACAGAAGTTGAGTCGGCTATGCTCCGCGATTTCTATCTCGTTTAACCAAAACCATCAAATTGAAAATGGCTAACACATGGCGACTCCTGCTCACCCCTCCGATGCGCGGCGCATGGAACATGGCTGCGGACGAGGCGATTCTCGAATCGATCGCGCAAGGTGAATCGTCCGCAGTTCTGCGCCTCTACGCGTGGACTCCGCCCTGCCTGTCGCTCGGTCACGCCCAGCCCTTCGCGGACGTGGACATGGCGCGCGTCAAAGAGCGCGGCTGGGAAGTCGTGCGCCGCGTCACGGGCGGACGCGCCATTCTGCACACCAACGAGTTGACTTACTCCGTCATCGCGCCGAATGATGAGCCGCGCGTGGCCGGCACGATTCTTGAAAGTTACAGCCGCCTCGCCCAGGCACTTCTGCTTGCTGTTCAATCCCGGGAGTTAGTGGTGGAGATGAAAGAGGACGCGGGTCGGATTACCAATCCGA
>VFKQ01000193.1 GCA_009885445.1 Anaerolineaceae bacterium
GAACGCTGAAAACGCTGATTCTGACCAATTTCTACGGCAAATGTACCTGAGAAATCCGCGTTTGCCCGCGTTTTTCAGCGTCCAAAAATCAAAGTGTAAGGGTATCAGATATTACTGCTAATCAACTATCGAACTGCCCAACTATCCAACCGCTCAACTTCCTCTGAAAATCTTGAGCCACTCCTCCACCTCTTGCGCAGAGAGTTCGCTCCTCCACTCGCCCTTGGCGGGTGTGCCCTCTCCTGCCGTGCGCATCAACTCAGCGAAATCATCCGCCGAAATTACCTGCGCCCGCGCCGTCCGCGCCGCAGACTGCACCGCGTGATCCGAGCTGACCACGACCCAGTTGCGCGCCGCGCGGGCCAAAGACTCGAGTCGCGCGCGAATCGCCGCGTCCGCCGTGCTGGCCTTGCGCACAAAATGCGCCGTCACCAAACCGAAAGCGCGCGCGCCCGCTTGTCCCGCTGGCGCGCCGTCGAAATACACCTCCGCCTTACTGCGCTTCACGCGGCAAAATGCCTGCAAGCGCGCCACCAACTGCATCTCGTCGTCCACCGAACGCAGGCTCAGCCCCAGCTTGGGAATCAAATTGTGCCCATCAATCAAATATTGCATGTAAACATTTTATCCGCTTATTCAATGCGTGGGCAGATTAATGCCAGCTTACAACCCGCCCGTTCGTTCCGCGTATAATCAATCATCAACTTTGGCACAGGAGAAAAAATGAACAACAACAAACCCGGCAACCTCATGCTGCCACCCTCGCGCGGATTAATCAGCGACCTCGCCGCGCGCCTCAAACTGATTGTGCGCCTCATCGGCGACTCGCGCGTCAGCTTTTTTCTTAAAGCCATCCCCATTGGCGCGGCCATCTATTTATTCTCGCCCGTTGACTTTATGCCCGGCATGGTCCTGCCCATCATCGGCGCAATCGACGACGCCGCCGTCATCAGCCTCGGCGCGTATCTTTTTGTCGAACTCTGTCCGCCCGAGGTGGTCAACGAACACATGCAAGCCATCTCCAGCAACATGAGCGCAACGCCCGACGATGTAGTTGACGCTGAAGCCACCGATATCCCCGACGATAAAAAATAGGATGCGTCGACTCATCCTGCTGTTGACTCTGCCCGCCCTCGCCTGCGGACTCGTCACCCCCGCGCCGCAACCCACCGCGCCCACAGCGGGTTCTGTTTCGATCACCGCTCCGCCACCCACAGCGATTCCAGCCAGCGAAACGCCAGCCGCGACACAGCCCCTCGCCGGCCCAACCCGCCTCCCGCGCGCGGACGATTACGAATGGCGCCTCGTCGTCTCGGGCTTGGAGCGGCCCGTCGATGTGCAGTCCGCTCGCGATGGCACAGGCCGTCTATTCGTCATCGAAAAAATCGGACGCATCCGCATCATCGAAAATGGAAATCTGGCCGACGCGCCGTTTTTAAATATCGAAGACCGCGTGGGCGAAGATGACAACGAACAAGGTTTGCTGGGCCTGACCTTCCATCCCGATTTTAAAAATAACGGATTCTTTTACGTGAACTACACCAAACATAACGGCGACACCGTCATCGCGCGTTTCACTGCGGCGGGAAATTTCGCCGACCCAAACAGCGAGTTGAAATTAATCGGCGTCAATCAACCCTTCCCGAATCACAACGGCGGCGCGCTGGCCTTTGGACCAGATGGATTTTTATACATCGGCCTCGGCGACGGCGGCGCGGCCAACGACCCGTTTGGCAACGGCCAAAAACTGACCACCTTCCTCGGAAAAATTTTGCGCATTGACGTAAACAATGGCGACGCATACTCGATTCCCGCCGGCAATCCCTTTGGTGATGAGGTCTGGGCTTATGGCCTGCGCAACCCCTGGCGCATTTCGTTTGACTCACTCAGCGGCGATTTGTGGATCGGCGATGTGGGCCAGGGCGATTGGGAGGAAATTGATTTTGTGCCCGCCGGCACTGCGGGCGGAATTAATTTTGGCTGGGACCGTTACGAAGGCGGGCACGATTTTGCGTCGGGGCCAAATTTGCAAAATCATTGGCCGCCATTATTTGAATACAGCCATGCAGATACATTCGGCGGCTGTTCAGTAACCGGCGGTTACGTGTATCGCGGGGCACTGCCCGAATGGCAGGGCGTTTATTTTTATGGCGATTACTGCACAGGTTATATCTGGGCCGCCCTGCGCGTGGTGAACGGCGACGACGATACATTCACATCGACTCTGTTCTTTGAAACCGGCGCACTGATCACCACCTTCGGCGTGGACGAATCGGGCGAGCTATATTTCGCCTCCGACGGCGGGCAGGTTTACATGCTGGTGGCAAAATAAATCTGGAATGCGGGAGCGTCTCTCGCATCGGTCAGCTTGCTGACCGACTCCAAAATTAACGCGGTAATTCTTTCAAAAAAGTTTTCACGGCTTTATCGGCTGGCATCGTCTTGATTTGTTTTGCCGTGCCCACCTGACGCAACATGCCGTCTAACACTACTGCAATGCGCCCACCGAGTTTCGCCGCTTCTTTTAAATTATGCGTGACGAAGACCACAGTTTTGCCTTGCAACAATTGCGCCAAGTCTGCGATCAGCGCGGCACGTGTGGGCGGGTCGAGCGCAACGAAGGGTTCGTCGAAAAGCAAAAGTTCAGGGTCCAGCACCAGCGCGCGCGCCAGGCTCACACGTTGCGCCTCGCCGCCCGAAAGTTCGCCCGCCCGTCGCTTGCTCAGCGACTGAATGCCGAGTCGCTCAATCCAAATGTGCGCGCGTTGCGCGGCCTGCTCTTTCGCAACGCCGCGAAACTTCAAACCCAGCGCCACGTTTTGCTCCACGCTCATGTCCATTAATAAGGGCGACTGAAACACAAAAGCGATTCGCCGCCGATAGACGAGATCGTCCCGCGCTGTGAGCGGGTTGCCCTCAAATAAAATTTCGCCACGCACAGGTTTCAGCAACCCCGCCAGCGCGAGTAGCAGTGTACTCTTGCCCGCACCGTTAGGACCCACCACCGCCAACGTTTCGCCGCGCTTTATCTCCAGCGACGGGATGCGCAGAACATCGCGCCCGTTGCGCTGAATGACGAGATTGCGGATGCGAATCAGTTCGCTCACGGGAATTTTTTCCCGTGAAGGATGCAAGAAACGCTAAGCATGGCGTTTCTTGCCCCGTTGTTGAATTTGTGTCAGCGCGAAAGTAATTAAATAGGTGAGCACCAACAATAACGCGCTCAAAGCCAGCGCATTTTGAAATTCGCCCTTCGACGTTTCGAGCACGATGGCTGTGGTCAGCACACGAGTCTGCCCTTTGATGTTTCCGCCCACGATCATCGAAGCGCCCACCTCCGAAATGACCGAGCCGAAGCCCGCCATCAGCGCGGCCAGAAGCGGCAGACGCGCCTCGCGCCACAGGTACAGAATCATCTGTCCGCGTGAGGCGCCGAGTCCCAACAGTTGTTGACCCAGCCTCGGGTCGAGCGACTCCAGCGCGGCGGCGGTCAGACCCGTCACCACGGGCGCGGCGATCACCGTCTGCGCGATGACGATGGCCCACGGGGTGTAGATCAATTTTAAATCCCCGAGCGGACCACTGCGCCACAACATCATCGCCACGACGAGTCCCACGACGACGGGGGGCAGGGCCATGCCGGTATTGATAATCGAAAGGAAGATGGAGCGCCCGCGAAAATTCCCCAGTGCGAGCCAGGTGCCGAGCGGCAGGCCGATCAGCAGGCTGATGAATGTGGCCAGCGCCGAGACTTGCAGAGAGAGCAGGGTGATGCTGAAGATGTCGGCCATGAGGGGAGTATAAAGTAGACAAGTAAACATGTAAACACGGAAACAGGCAATGTATGTACCTGTCTACCTGTCTACTTATCTACCTGTCTACTTGTCTACTTCTACCTGCCCACCCCCCACTTAGAAGTGCGGAGAAAGACGCTCGACCAGTTTGTTCTTTGGCAAAAAGCCAGTGAGACGCTCTTTCAAGTCGCCGCCTTTGAACAGCATCAGGGTCGGGATTCCCATAACGCCATATTGCATCAGGATATTGGGATTCTCGTCTGCGTCCAACTTGACCACTTTTACCTTGCCCTGCCATTCCTCGGCCAATTGATGCACGATCGGGTCGAGCATTTTGCACGGGCCGCACCACACCGCGCTAATATCCACCAGCACGGGACCAGCTAAGTCAAGCACTTCGTTTTGAAAGGAAGATTCGCTTACAGTTTGCAATTCGCTCATTTAGGCCTCCACCAGGCAGACAACACGGAACGCAAATCCATTACTCGTTGACGCAAAAATTCGCACATGATAGAATGCAAACCGC
>VFKQ01000233.1 GCA_009885445.1 Anaerolineaceae bacterium
CGGCGAATACACATCGCGATAAATATTGTAGATCTCATAAATCGAGCGGATGTAATCGCGCGTTTCGCTGAAGCGGACGATTTCTAAAAATAAATCCTGGTCACCTTGGGCGAGGTCGCGCCAGGCGATTGAATTGCCCGGGCCAGAGTTGTAAGCGGCCAGTGTGGCGTACAAGTCGCCGTCGAAGAGGGAGCGATTGTCGGCGAGGTAGAAGGCGCCGAGGCGCACGCTGACGTTTGGCTGATAGAGTTGAGTGTCGTCGAAAGGCGAGGGCCAGCCCAACTCGGAGGCGACCCCCGCGCCCGTGGAGGGGATGATCTGCATCAGCCCGCGCGCGCCCGCCGTGGAGCGCACGAAGCCCTCAAAGAGACTCTCCTGCCGAATCACGCTGTACATAAGAATCGGATCAATGGCGAATTCTGTTGCGGAGGGGTCAACCAGTTCGCGATAATACAAACCATAGCGCACATGATTGAAATAGGGCGGAGCTTGTAATGAAGCGGCTTGCTCGTCGAGGCCGGCCAGCGTGAGCACTTGTCGCGCGGCGAAGATGCCCGGGCGGTAAAGGCCGAGGTCGAGCAGGTGATTGGCCAGGCGGAAACTGTCAGCGGGATTCGTGGACACCGAGGCGCGGATGCTTTCGAATTCAGCGCGGGCTTCGTCGAAGCGGCCCAATTGCCAGAGCTCGTTGCCTCTGCTGAAACGTGAATCCGCCGTCAGCGGGCCGGGACCGTTGAGGTCCGTTTCGGGAGGCAGTGAAAATTTAATCCGCATCCAATCGGCGGCGGCGATGCGCTCGGCATCGAGGTCAATATCCAGATGAAGCACGGGCGCAGATTGAAACGGGACGCGGCCAAAAAGTAAATCGCGGGAGCGCTCGCTGTAGTAGCCGCCGACGTCGATGCCTTGCGCGAGTTTCCACGAAGTTTGCGCGTCGTTGGTCGCGCCGAGTTTTTCGTGAGTCTTGCCGACCCAAAAATTTGCGCGCGCCGAATCAGCGGGGACAGTTGCCAGGGGAATGCTTTGTTGAAAACTGGTTTGTGCGCGCGCGTAATTGCCGAGGCGAAAATACGAAATGCCGGAGAGGAACATGGCGTTCGCGGCCTGGCCGCCGCCCGGGTATTCAGTGGCGACGCGTTCCCAGGTTTGCGCGGCGCGTTCAAGCTGGTTGTCGCGTTCGAGGATGCGCGCGGCGTCCATTAAGAATTCGCCTGCAAGCGGATGGCCCGGCGCAACGGAGACGAAGTCGAATAACGTTTGTGCGGCGGCGTTGTAATCGCCGAGCACGATCCATTGCAATTGCGCTTTGCGCTCCCATGCATCGGGCCAGTGCTCATTGCTGACGTAAGCGTTGATGAAATTTGTATATTCATTGATGGCTTCTTCGTCGCGGTCAAGGTTTTGCAGACTGCGCGCGCGATAATAGCGCGCGTCGCCATCGCCGTCGAGGCCCGCGTTAAGGTAGCGGTCAAATGCGGCCAGGGCCACATCATATTGCGCGGCGTAGAAATCTACGAGGCCGCGGTCAAATTCGCTGACGGGGACTCTAGCTTCGACCAAAGCAACGAGACACAAGTACGACTCGTAAGCCAGTGGATAATTTTGCACGGCATGTTGAAAGCGCGCGTAGGCCGCGTCAGTTTGGCCGATCAGAAGTTGCGCCGAGCCAGCCAGATAATCCATTTGGGCTTTGACGAAGTCGTTGCCAGTTTGCGCGAAGACGGCATCGTACACGGCGATGGCGTTGGCGTAATCGCCGAGGGCGGCGCGCGTCTGTCCGATTTTGATTTGCAGGTCGAGGCCGTTATCCAAACGCGGCGCGAGTGATGCGGAAATATACGCGTTGAGCGCATCTACGTAACTTTGATTCGCAAAATACGCGTCACCTTGATATTCGAGCGCGTATGCGTCTATGACGCCCGGGCGCATGGCCAGATAATTGGCGTATCCGCCAGCGGCCTCGGCGTAGCGACCGAGCGCATTATATGTGTCGCCCAATAAAAAATAGGCTTGCGCTGTGCGCGCGGATTGCGGATTCTCGGTGATGAGCTGGCTGAGATGCGCAATGGCCGCGTCATAGTTGCTGGCTTCATATTCCGTCATGCCGAGTCCGTACAAACTTTCGGCGCGCAGGGCTGGGTCAGATGTTTCGCGCAACACTTGCGAGTATTCAGCGCGGGCTTTGTCAAAGTCACCGAGGAAGAGGGCGCGGTCTCCCTTGATCACGCGCGCGGCGGGAATGGGCGTGGGGCTGGGCGTGGGCGTAAATGTCGCCGGTGGCGTGAAGGTCACCGAGGGGGTGGGCGACGGGCCGAAGACGGGAAGCGCTGACCCGAGCGAACAGGCCAGGATGCTTGAACCCGCTACGAGCGCGAGTGAGATGCGGGCTAATTTCATAGTGGGCTTATAACGTCAAACGGGGGGCGAGTCAATGGAAGGCGGCGAAGAGTCCGCTTAAAGTTTTCCGCTATAATGGAACGACTAACCCTAAAGGGCGCTAACGCAGAGTCGTTACTACAAAACTATTGGAGAATTAATGAACGAAAACGAAGCGGTGATTCTTTCGGCGGCGCGCACGCCAGTTGGAAAATTTCAAGGTGGATTGAGCGGACTCTCCGCGACAGAACTCGGCGCGATTGCCGTGCGCGCCGCCGTGCAACGCGCTGGAATTAAAGCGGGCGACGTGGAAGAAGTGCTGATGGGCAACGTGGTCTCCGCCGGGCTGGGACAAGCCCCCGCGCGACAAGCCGCACTGAAAGCGGGTTTGCCCGCCACGGTCAGCGCGACGACGATGAATAAAGTCTGCGGCTCGGGCCTCAAGGCCGCGATGAGCGCCGCGCAAGCAGTGCGCGCCGGTGACGCGGATCTGTTCGTGGCCGGCGGCATGGAGTCGATGAGTCGCGCGCCGTATCTGGTGCATGGCCGCACGGGCGAATTAAAATTCGGCAATCAAGCATTAACTGATTCTTTGCTCAACGATGGTTTGTGGGACCCGTTTGAAAATTGGGCCATGGGCAACGCCGCAGAATTTATCGCTGATGAATATGAAGTGACCCGCGAAGCGATGGACCAGTTCGCATTCGAGAGTCACATGAAAGCTGTGGCCGCGCAAGAGGCCGGACGATTCAAGGCTGAGATCGTGCCAGTCGAGATTGCTGGACGCAAAGGCGAAGTGAGCGTGTTTGATAAAGATGAAAGTCCGCGCAAAGATACATCGCTCGAAGCGTTGACGAAATTAAAACCCGCCTTCAAAGCCGACGGCAAAGTGACGCCGGGTAATTCGTCGCCGATGAATGATGGCGCGGCGGCGGTAGTCATCGCTTCGCGGGGATATGCTGAGTCACACGGACATAAGCCGCTGGCGCGTATTGTCGGTTATGCACAGGCCGCCGTGGAACCAAAATATTTATTTGCCGCGCCCGCGCACGCCCTGCCGAAACTATTGAAGAAAATCGGCTGGACGTTTAAAGATGTAGACCTGATCGAACTCAACGAGGCCTTCGCCGCGCAAGTGCTGGCGGACGGATATGTCCTCGCCGAGCAAGGCTGGGACTGGAGCAAGGTCAACGTGAACGGTGGCGCGGTCGCGTTGGGTCATCCGCTCGGCGCGAGTGGCGCGCGTGTGTTGACGACTTTGCTGTATGCGTTGCAGGATCGCGGCCTAAAGCGTGGCATCGCTTCATTATGTCTCGGCGGCGGCGAGGCGGTGGCGATGGCGGTGGAGTTGGTTTGATAGTTTGATAGTTGAGTAGTTTGATGGTTGGTAAGGTGGTGGTCGAGTAGGCGTACTCGCCGTATCGAGACCTGAGACTTAAGACTGGAGATTGGAGACAGCAATGATGGACAAAAACGA
>VFKQ01000022.1 GCA_009885445.1 Anaerolineaceae bacterium
AACCCAATTTGCGCTTCGTGATTCATTTTGATTTGCCGAAAAGCATCGAAGGTTACTACCAAGAAGTTGGCCGCGCCGGACGTGATGGTTTGCCCGCGCATTGTCTGCTTCTTTATAGCTACGCAGATGTTGCCAAGATTAATTATTTTATAGACCAAAAATCCGGTGACGAAAAACGCGTCGCCATTGAACATTTATCCGCCATCGTGCGCTTCGCCGAAGAGCAGACTCTCTGCCGCCGCAAGCCTCTCCTGGCCTATTTCGGCGAAACCTTCCCCGCTGACAATTGCTCCAACTGCGACAACTGCAACTCCGCCCCGGCTGTGCTGACGGATGTCACCGTCCCCGCGCAAAAATTTCTTTCGTGCGTCAAACGCGCGGACGAAAAATTCGGCGCGGCGCACATCGTCGACATTTTGCTCGGCTCGAAAAACGAAAAGGTCCTGCGCTGGGGCCACGACAAATTGTCGACGTATGGCATCGGCAAAGAGCTGACCAAGAAACAGTGGATGCATCTCGCCCGTCAACTGTTGACGATGGGCTACCTGCGACAGGAGGGGGAGTTCCGCACGCTGAGTCTGACGGCCAAAGCGCTGGAGTCGCTCAAGAAGCGCGAACCCGTTTTGGGCGTGTTGCAGGAAGCGGAGCGAGTCAAAAAAGAGGGCAGGGGCAAAGTCGAGTTGGAGTTTAATCATGCGCTGTTCGCCATCCTTCGTCAAAAAAGAAAAGAGATGGCGGATGAGGCGAGCGTCCCGCCGTATGTGATTTTTTCGGACCGCACATTGACAGAGATGGCCGCGTATTACCCGCAATCGACGGAGAGCCTGCTCAAAATTTCTGGCGTGGGGCAGGCGAAGTTGGAAAAATATGGCGATGTGTTTTTGGAAATTATTAAATCATATTGCGAGAAACATGGGTTGAAAGAAATAGCCCGCACAACTTTCGCGTCCAGCGAAAAAATGAATAACGAAATTGGCGAGCGCACACGCATCATCGCCGAGGCCTTTAACGCGGGCGACACTTTGCAGGTTTTGATGGAGCGTCATCAAGTGACGAAGGGCACCATCCTTGAGCACCTGGCGAAATATTTGCAGGCCGGGCACACTTTGCACAATGTTGAGAACCTGCATTCACTGACATCCGCCACGCCCGCGCAAAAAGAATCCGCCTTCGCGGCCTTTGCTGAACTCGGCCCGGCTTTTCTTAAACCAGTTCTTGATAAATTAAACGGCGCGCTGAGTTACGATGATTTGAAAGTGTTGCGCATGTTATTTTTGATTTCGGAGAAGAAATAAATCCATGCTCAGTCTCACCCCTGAATTGCTCGATAATTTTCCCTACTCCAAACATGCCGACGCTCAATCCGTCCAGCGCGGACGCAGTTATTACAAAGAAGGCCGCGTTCTGGATGTAAGCCTGTTTAAAAACAACAGCCGCGCCGTTTGCGAAATTGACGGCAGTTCGGGCGACTACACTGTCGAAATCGAAGTGAATCAGAAAACAGGGCAACTCACTTTTGATTGTGACTGCCCCTATGCCGATGAAAATTTTTGCAAGCACATGGTCGCCGCCGCCATGGAAGTAAGCGAGTATCTGAAAGACGAAGATGACTTCGATGAAGAAGATGATGACGAAGATAAAATCATCGCGGCGCCTCCTACCGCCAGAGGCAACTGGCAAAACAAACTCAAAGAAACGCTTGCCATCGTGCCGCGCCGTTCAGGCACACCGCAAAATTTATCACGCTATGTTTCAGTCATCCTGCTCACCCGCTCGCAAATGGGCTACTACGGCTACGGAAGCACAGCCCGCTCAAGTTTCAGTTACTCCATCGAACCGCTCATTATCAAAGCCAACGAATGGGCTGGGCTTGCAGGCGGCGAGAAAAAATCGCCGCAGGAAATTAATGCATTTCTGGAAACAAACAAAAAGTGGATCAAGGCCAGCGAAAGAATGTACCAGCACACCAATCCATTGGGTAGCCTTAACCTTGAACCCGATGCGGCTTCGCTTATAAACATCATCTCTGATATAACGCGCTATGGAATTGGCGTCAACAACCTGCCCATGCTTCTCTCCATGCTTGCCAAATTCGATATCCCCATGTTTCTCGGAAGCCGCTACCCCGATAAAATAGATCGCCGCGTTTATCTCCTGCCCGATCTTGTTGACATAAAAATTGACATGCACAGCGATGAGACCAAACTTGTTCTACAAGCGGGCTACGAACAGAACGGAACATTCAACCTCATCCATAAAAATGTTGAGACAATTTCCAACAACCCCGCCTGGGTCTTACTCGACAGTCATATCGCCCAACTCCGCAACATACAAGCCCTTTCGATTCTGCCATCCTTCCCCATTGAAATTCCCGCCCAGCAGGTGGACGTCTTCCGTGAACAATATTTCGCGCAGATCGCGCAACTACTGCCCATCAAAAGCGACATTATCAAATGGCAGGATGTAAACGCCGAACCCATCGCGCGCCTGTATCTTAATGATGACAAAGACAAAACCCTGCGCGCCGAGTTGCGCTTCGGTTATGGCGAACACGAACTGCCGCTCGCCAAAGAAGAATCGTACGCCGTCGAAACCGTCCCCGATTCATGGGATTTAATTCGTGTCCATCGTCAACCCCAACGCGAACAATATTTTTATCAACTGCTCACCGATCCCATTTATCGCCTTAAGCGCGCCGATTCGAGTCTTCCCTATGGCACACTCGAACTGCGCGCCCGCGCCCATCCTTATGATTTTCTACTGCACTCCATTTCGCAACTCACGCAGGCCGGTTTTGAAATCTATGGCGAAGACACGCTCAAACTCGGCAACATCAATCGCAATACCGCCACGTTGCGCGTCAGCATCACCTCGGGCATCGACTGGTTTGATTTAAAAACCTTCGTTGAATTCGGCGATCAAGTCATTCCTTTTCACGATATTCGCAAAGCCCTCAAGCGCAAGGAAAATTACATCAAACTTGCCGATGGCTCCATCGGTCAAATCCCCGAAGAATGGATGGAAAAATATAAACATCTTTGGAACATGGCCGAGGAGACCGAGGACGGATTCCGCGTTAGCGACTTTCATCTGCCCCTGCTGGATCAACTGCTCGAAGACGACGCGACGCTCCATCCGCCCTCAGAGCTGATTCAGCGCCGTGAGCGTTTCCGCCAGTTTGAGAAGATTGCGCCACAAACCCTGCCCGCAGGTTTCACTGGCGAACTGCGTCCCTACCAAAAACACGGCTACGACTGGTTGCACTTTCTCAAGGAATATAATTTCGGCGGCATCCTCGCCGACGACATGGGCCTGGGAAAAACTGTCCAAGTGTTAACTTATCTGCAATCGTTGCAGGAGCAATCTCAAGCGCAGGGCGCCGCGTTGCTGGTCGTGCCCAAGAGTTTAATCACCAACTGGCAGAGAGAATCTGAAAAATTTACGCCCAGTCTGCGCTTCCTCGAATATGTCGGCAATTTCCGCAACAAAGATGCGTCTATCTTCAATCAGTACGATGTGATATTAACCACCTATGGCACAATGTTGCGCGATGTTGAACTCCTGCGCGGTTATCATTTCCACCACGTTATTCTGGATGAATCGCAGGCCATCAAAAATCCGCTGGCCAAGAGCGCAAAAGCGGCGCGCCTGTTAAAGGCGGAGCATCGCATCGTGATGACCGGCACGCCCGTGGAAAATAACACCTTTGAGTTATGGTCGCAGTTTGCGTTTTTGAATCCCGGCTTGCTCGGTAGTATGGATTATTTCAAACGCGCCTTTGCGAATCCAATTGAAAGCGGCGGCGACGAAAAGGCTATGACCACGCTGAAAAATTTGGTCTACCCCTTCATCCTGCGCCGCACCAAAGAGCAGGTTGCGCCCGAACTGCCGCCGCGTACCGAACGCATCGTCTACGTCGACATGGACGCCGCACAGAAAAAGTTTTACGCGCAGACCCGCGAAAAATACCGCGCCGAACTGCTGGGTTTAATTGAAAGCGATGGCATGAACGACGCGCGTTTCAAAATTCTCGAAGGCTTACTGCGCCTGCGCCAGATTGCCATCCACCCCGCACTGGTGGACAAAAAATACAAGGGCGAAGCGCCCAAGTTTGAAATTTTGCTAGAAACATTGGAAACCCTGCAAGCCGAGAATCACAAGGCGCTCATCTTCTCGCAATTCGTCGAAACGCTCAAACTTGTCAAGAAGGAATTGGACGCGCGCAAGATTCAATACATGTATCTCGACGGCAAGACACAACGCCGCCAGGCCAAAGTGGACGAATTTCAAAACAATGCCGCCATCCCCTTCTTCCTGATCAGCCTGAAAGCGGGCGGCGTGGGACTCAACTTAACCGCCGCCGATTATGTCATCCACCTCGACCCGTGGTGGAATCCCGCCGTCGAAATGCAAGCCTCTGACCGCGCCCATCGCATCGGACAGACCAAGCCCGTCTTCATCTATAAGATTATTGCGCGTGACACCGTGGAAGAAAAGATTTTGCAATTGCAGGAAAAGAAACGCGCCCTGGTCAAAAACATCATCTCCAACGAAGCCAGCTTCTTCAAGTCGCTGACCAGGGATGATGTGAAGGCGCTGTTTGAGTAAAATGGTATCTATGAGTCTGGCTTCCTCCCTCCACGCCCACTTCGGCTTCGACTCCTTCCGCGCAGGGCAGGAAGATGCAATTCATTCCCTGCTCAACAAACAACACACCCTCGCCATCATGCCAACGGGCGCCGGCAAATCGCTGATCTATCAATTCACCGCCCTGCAACTCGAAGGCATCACGCTCGTTATCTCGCCGCTCATCGCGCTGATGAAAGACCAGGTGGACGCGCTCAATCGCAAAGGAATCCCCGCGACATTTATCAACAGCGCGATTCCAGCCTCTGAACAAAAAGAAAGATTGGCTCTCCTCTCGCAGGGGAAATATAGACTCATCTACATCGCGCCCGAACGCTTACGCAATGTGACCTTCCTCCACTCGCTTCAAAACCTGACCTTGAGCCTGCTCGCCATTGACGAAGCCCACTGCATCTCAGAGTGGGGACACGACTTCCGCCCCGATTATCTGCACATCGCCGAAGCCCGTAAACAACTTGGCAATCCACTCACCGTCGCACTGACCGCCACTGCAACTCCCAAAGTCCAAAACGAAATCGTGCGCTTGCTGGGATTACCCGAATCAACTCATCGCATTGTGACAGGCTTCAATCGTCCCAACCTCACGCTCGAAGTGAAATACACAGCGGATACCGAATCCAAGTTCCGCGCATTGAATGAATTGCTCAGTAAGTCCGAATTCAATTCGGACTTACAACAGGGCGCGACCCTCATTTACACAGGCACACGCCGCGATGCAGAAGAAGTCGCCGAGTTTGTGCGCGTTGTCTGCAAACTCAAAGCGGAACATTATCACGCGGGCTTGCTTGCCGAAGACCGATCCCGCATCCAGGAACGCTTCATCAACGGCACAACTCCTGTCATCGTTGCGACCAACGCCTTCGGCATGGGCATCGACCGCGCCGATGTGCGCCAGGTCATTCATTATTCATTGCCAGGTTCGCTCGAAGCCTATTATCAGGAAGTGGGGCGCGCGGGACGCGATGGGCATCCCGCCAAAGTTGTTTTGCTCTATGCCCCCCAAGACCGCGCGTTGCAGGAATTTTTTATCTCAAACAGTGTTGTTTCGCCTGAAGAATTGCAACGTATTTACCAGGCATTGGGAAATGTAGAAGATGAAATCCGGATGACCACCGACGACTTCTCGCGCCGCACCGATTTGCACCAGGTCAAAGTCAAAGTGGGCCTTGCCGAGTTGGAGCGCATCGGCGCGCTTGAGCATCTCGGCGATGATGGCGGAAGAATGTTGTTGCGAAAAGGCAAATGGGATTCTGTCGCAATTGAAAAAGCCGCCGCGCGAAGCAAGGAACATACAAAGCATCGCACAGACCAGTTAAATCACATGGTCAACTATGCAGAGACAAATTTCTGCCGTCGCCGCGTCGTTCTCGAACACTTCGGCGACAATGCCAGCCCCGACGCGCCCATCTGTTGCGATAACTGCGAATCAAAAAAGAACATACCCGAAGCGGGCGGCGATGTGGAGCAAATGAGCCACGCGGAAAAAGCC
>VFKQ01000131.1 GCA_009885445.1 Anaerolineaceae bacterium
AAACCTGCTCGGCGATCTCGCTTCGATTTTCGGCACCTTCGCCTGGATTCTCGCCGCCGGGAATGTTTTGCAAGGTGGAAATTTATCTGAAGAGTATGCGATTCCATTCACTCTGGCCGCGGCATGGTTTTATTGGAAGAGCATTGAGTCTCCACAGAAAAAACTTTATCCCATTTTGGTCGGCCTTACGCTGGGACTCAATATCCTCCTGCGCCCGAACAACATTGGGATGCATCTCGCCATTGTGATCGCCTTCGCATTGCAAGCATTCTTTGCGCGCGAGTTCGGTCTGCTGTTGAAGCGCGCGCTCTTCGTCATTGAGGGACTCGCGCTCGTGCTCGTGCCTGTCCTGCTCTACTTCGCGGCGCGCGGCGCGTTGACCGAGATGTACAAAGTGGCCATCCTGTTCAACTTGCAATACAGCGACTCGCTGAGTCTCGCGCGCGTGCTCGGCGGAATCAAAGATGGCGCACTCGGCGTGGGCCTGCCCTTTGTGTTCCTGGCCTGCCTCGGCTATCTGCTCGCCGCCATTGATTTCTTGCGCGGCAAATCCCCCTCGCGCGGATTCATCCTTTTGCTTCTGCTCGGCTGGCCCATCGAAGCCGCACTGAGCACACTTTCGGGGCGCAACTATCCACACTATTTTATTTTGTGGGCGCCACACATGGGATTGTTGACGGCTTATCTGGTTTACAAAATTTCAGGCTGGTTCCAATTCCGCATTGAAAAATATGCCGCACCGTTTCTCTTGGCGGGCCTGCTGATTTTTGTATTTGCCACGCGCACAACATGGCAGAATTACGGGCAGACTTTTACCACGTGGCGCACAAACCCCGCGCCACACATGAACCAGCCCTCCCCGCTGGCAGACTACATCCGCGAAAATACTTCGCCCGAAGACAAGGTGCTCATCTGGGGCTTTCGTCCCATTTTATATTTCTCGTCGGGACGCGAAGCGCCCGCGTCCTTTTTGCCCTATCCGCTCATCCACGTGGACACGCCGCTCGGCTACTCATGGGCGAATCAGTTCTATGAGCAACTCACTGCAAATCCGCCTGTGCTGATCGTGGACGTGGTCAACATCGAAACGGACCCGATTCCCTCGTTGGATGAGTCATTGCGCAAGACTCAGCGCAAGAGTCTGTTCAAGGGTTATGTGTATGCGCCGAATCTCCAGCAAGTCCTAGATTTTATTGCGGGTCATTATGTGCTGGTCGAAATGTTTGAGGGGAATGCGGTGTATCGTTTGATTGTTCCATGATTAAGATATTCACTTTGAATCCGCCAATCTACGCTACTCTTCGCGAAGAATTCATAAAAACGAAGTCTTGGTTTTTCCTTTGTGCTCCTTGGTGACCTTCGTGGTAAAAATTTTTCGGTGTAAACAACGGCCTTGTTTTGAATAGGGGGAAGCCGGGATTCGCATGTTGTAATTCAGTCACTGAATTTTGGATTGAAAAATTACATGGAACCCCCTGAAACCACCCGCGAACTGACCCTGCTCGAACAAATCGAGAGCGACCCGAACGTCAACCAGTCCACGCTTGCCAGGCAGCTTGGCGTGGCGGTGGGCACGGTCAACTGGCATATTAAGCGCCTCATCGAAAAAGGTTACGTCAAAGTCTCGCGCGACGAGCGCAAGAAACTGCGTTACATCATCACGCCCGAAGGCATCGCCCTGCGCGCCCGACTCCGCCCGCGTTCATGGATGCATCGTTATAACTGCGCCCCGCCCCTCGCGCAGTGACGGTGAGTCCCTCTTTTTTGGCGCGCAGAAACGCCGCGTGAATATCCTCCACGTTGCGCGCGCGGACGACGTACGATTGCGCGATGAGCGAGTGGCCGAAGTTATCGATGGTTGTGAAGGTGGGTTGCATGTTGGGATGGTTTAAGGTTGGAAGGTTGTGTTTCACTGTATGAATATATATCCCACATTTCCTAATATAGCCATTGACATGAGCGCGATTCCAAAGAATGTATAGAATGAGTTTGCGTACCCAAGCCCTGAATCATTGAATGGGCCTAATTTAGAAAGGAGATAACCTGTGCCACGATCAAAGCGAAGCAAGGTTTCGGCTGGCGTCAAATAAATTGCCAAACCTAGAATGAAGATTACAAGGGTGATACCTATTGATGGTATGGAAGTTCCTTTTGCAATGAACAGAAACTTTACTACGGTGAGAAAGGCAGTAAGTGCATAAATAGAAATCGAAACTCTGCATACAAATGTTTTTCTATCAATATCCTTTTTTCCCATAAGGCCTCTTGTATTTCAACTTTCCAACCTGCAACTTGAATTTAGAAATTCAACCGTCTAAAAATCACGGACGGCGTGTGCTTGATGGCTAGCATGATCCAACGCCAGATGGGGGCGGTGTAGACGGTTTGCTTGCGGCGTTTGATGGCTTTGAAAATATCGTCCGCGGCGCGCTCGGGGGGGATGGTGAAGGGCGTGGCACCTTGCGCGGCGGCGACCATGTCTGTGTCCATGAAACCGGGGATGACCGTCAACACATGTACGCCGTGACGGGTGAAGCGGTTGCGCAGGGCTTCGAGATAGGTCGTCAGCGCGGCCTTCGAGGAGTTGTAGCCTGGGTTGCCGATGCGTCCACGGTCACCGGCGACGGAGGATACGCCGACGATGTGTCCGCCGCGGGCTTCTTTGAACAAGTCCGCTACTGGGGCGAGCCAGGCAATTGCGCCGAGGGTGTTCGTCTCGAACATTTTAATGTCGTCCGTGGCGTTTAGTTTTTGTAGGCCGGGCGGAAAGTTGACGCCAGCGACAAAGATGAAGAGGTCTAACCCGCCCAGGTCGGTGATGATCCGTTTTAGTAGCGCTGGGACCTTGTCGTAGGCGGTCACGTCGTGTTCGTAGGCGAGGGCATGGGAGGCGCCATCCGAATTAATAAAGGTGCATAGCTCGGTGAGCAATTTTTTTCGGCGGGCCAGTAGTGCGACGGTGTAGCCTTCGCGGGTTAATTTCTTTGCCAGCGCCGCGCCCAGTCCGCTGGATGCGCCGACGAGGATGGCGCGTTTGCGCGGATGCAGGGGCGTGGCGGGTTTTGAAGACGATTGCATTTCGTTCACCTTGTAGTTTTGGGATGTGCGAGGCATTCTAACATAGTCCCATATTGGCAAAAATAACCGTATAATGGGCGCAGTGGCCACCCAATTATTCCTTTCGTTATCCTTTTTCATATGACAGAATCACGCATTGACATTTTAAGCGAAGCCCGCCGCTCATTGGAAGAGATCGGCATTGACCCGAATGACCGCCATGAATTGATTCGTCTGCTCGATATTCTCTTGGTGGCCATTGAAAAGGCTGAAGTCACTACTGAAAGTAGCGCACTGGCGACTTCGCTTGCCGCCAGCCCGGTTTCGAGCCAGGCCTTGTTGACGTTTTTAAAACAACAGTCTGCAGAACTAAACACCCTGCGCAAACTCAGCCTGCACCTGACCTCCAGCCTCGACATGTCCACGGTGCTGAATGCGGTGGTGCGCGAGGCCATGGGCATCGTCCAAAATGCCCATAACACCCATATTTTTTTATATAAGAATCGAAAATTGGAATTTGGCGCGGCGATACAATCTGATGGCACGGCCACACAGGTGACCATGCCGCGCCGAAACGGCCTCACTTACACGGTGGCGCGGCGCGCCGAAATTGTGGCTGTGGAGGACATGCAGACGCATCCGCTGTTTGCTCCTGTTTACGGCTCCACGCCAACGACCTGGGGCTTTGGTTCCATCATCGGTATTCCCTTGAAGATAGACGACAATGTAGTGGGGGTGATGAATCTGGCGCGCACGATCAGCGGGCCTTTTTCTGATTCTGAAACCCGCTTGCTCAGTTTGCTGGCCGATCAGGCGGCGCTGTCCATTTCGAACGCCAGCCTGCATCAGGAAATACAAGACAAAGCCTACAGCGACATGCTCACCGGTTTGCCCAACCGCCGCGCGTTGGACGAGCGTCTCGAAAAGGAATTTAGCGAAGCGCGCCGCACGGGCGAACCCTTCTCTGTGGTAATGATGGACCTGGACGGTTTTAAAGCTGTCAACGATACCTACGGCCATGTGCTTGGCGACGAAGTATTGCGCCTGTTCTTTAATCATATTGCCGAGGGCATCCGCGCCAGTGACTTTCTGGCCCGGTATGGCGGCGACGAATTGTGTTTAATTATGGGGCAGACCAACCTGCAAACTGCACTGGCCGTGGCTGGCAAAATTACCGAGAATATGAAAAACTTTCTGTTCAACGCTCCGGATGGAAAACAGATTTCCCTGGGACTTTCAGGCGGAGTTGCTGTTTACCCTGATAATGCCAGCACCGCCTCAGACCTTCTGCGCGCCGCAGACGAGGCTCTCTATCGCGCCAAGCGCCACGAGCGCGGAAATTTCCTCGCCGCCAAAAAATTGACCGGCCCGCTTCCGTCGATCACCCTTCCGCCGTTTGAAAATAAATGAATCACTCACCTTAAGCAGATTCCCGTCGTTGCGAGGGTGTACTCGCCCGCGATGTCCTGAGCCTGTCGAAGGGAAGCAATCTCGTGTTCGACGGGGAGATTGCTTCGTCGGGAGTAGCCTCCTCGCAATGACGGATGTACTGTAGTAAAAAAAAATATGACAAGGAGCCTCACATGCCACGTAAAGTGAAACTGATTCTCAACCCCATGGCCGACATGGGCAACGCCTGGAAGGTGGCCCGCGACCTGCGCTCCATTGTGCAGGAATTCAAAGGCGACGTTTCGTGGAGCGGCACGGTCTACCCCACGCACGCCACCGAACTTGCAAAACAGGCGGCTGAAGAAGGTTGCGACATGATCATCGCCCTCGGCGGCGACGGCACTGTGCATGAGGTCATCAACGGGCTGATGCAGATTCCCGAAAATAAGCGCCCGATTCTCGGCGTTGTGCCGATTGGTTCTGGCAACGACTTTGCCTACGCCATCGGCGTGCCCAAAAAAGCGGACGTGGCCCTCGTCCACGCGCTGAATGCGCAAAATGTTTCCGCGATAGACATGGGCCTGCTCACCGACGAACATGGCCGCACAGAATATTTCGACAACACCCTCGGCATGGGCTTCGACTCGGTCGTCACCATTCGCTCGCACAAACTACCCATCTTGCGCGGCTTCGTCATGTACCTCGCCGCCGTCATCCAAACTATTTTGCTTAATCACAATCCCATTCGCGTGAAATATGAAACCGACCGCGAAACCTGGGAAGACGACACAATGATGACCACCGTCTGCAACGGTCCGCGTGAAGGCGGCGGATTCATGATCTCGCCCGACTCAAAAAACGATGACGGCGAAATGCAATTCCTCACCGTCAAAAAAGTTTCGCGCCTCACCATGTTCCGCCTCGTGCCCGAATTTATGAAAGGCACGCACCTGCGCTTCAAACAAACCCGCCTGAGCACCTTCAAAAAAATGCGCATGACCTCCAACGCCCCGCTCTACATCCACGCCGACGGCGAAATTTTTTCCAACTTCGGCAGTAACATCCGCGACATCACCGTCGAAGTTTTGCCGAAAGCGCTGAAGGTTGTGCGTGGGTAAACAGGTACACAAGTAAACACGTACACACGTGTCCACCTGTTTACCTGTCTACGTGTGTACTCCCTCCCATGCCCGACCTGCTCACCTCCCTCCTGCAACATGACATCGCACATCTGCGCATCATCGCGGAGTGTTGGGGCCTTCAATTGGATTCCCGCGAACGCGACTCTGCCGCCAACGAATTAAGCGCCTCGCTTCTCGACGTTGAGCGGGTTGCTGAGACGATGGACATTCTCCCCGCCACAGCGCGCGCCGCCCTCGACGCATTGGTCAGCGCAAATGGCCGCCTGCCCCTCGTAGACTTTTCGCGGCGCTTCGGCACAGTCCGCGAAATGGGCGCCGCCAAACGCGACCGCGAACAACCTCAGCGAAATCCCACCTCGCCCGCCGAAATTCTTTTTTATCGCGGCCTGCTCGCGATTGCATTTTTCGACACCGAACGCGGCGCGCAGGAATTTGCGTATGTGCCAGATGATTTATTCAAGATCATTAAACATGACGGACACGAAGTACACGAAGGGGAATTACTTGGCCGCGCCGCCACGCCCGCCGAACGCGCGCACATCATCCCCGCCTCCGACCGCATCCTCGACGACGCGACGACTCTTCTCGCCGCGTTGCGTGTCGGTATTAATATGGAGTCCAACCGCTTGCTGTTGGACACGCAGGAGCAAGCGCCCGCACTCCAAACTTTAAACGCCCTCCTTCAAACCGCCAAACTAGCCAAGAAGAATTCGGTGCAAGCTGAGGCCGCGAAAAAATTTCTCGAAGCCTCGCGCGCTGATGCTCTGACTCAGCTCATCTCGGCATGGACAACATCCGTCACCTTCGACGAATTGCGCCTCGTCCCGTCCATCGTCTGCGAAGGCGAGTGGACGAATGACCCGCTGACGACGCGCCGCGCGTTGCTCGGCTTTGTCCACGCGATTCCGCAAAACCAATGGTGGAGTCTCCCCGCGTTTTTGCGCGACCTGAAAGAAAAGCACCCGCACTTTCAGCGCCCCGCCGGTGACTATGACTCGTGGTTCATCAAGCGCGCCGCCGACGGCGAGTACCTGCGCGGCTTCGCTCACTGGGACGAAGTAGAAGGCCAGCTTGTGCGTTTCTTCGTTCAAATTTTGCACCTGCTCGGCATGGCCGATCTGGCTTCACCTGCCGAAGGCAAAGACTTCACAGCCTTCAGAATTACCAATTACCAATTACAAAGCACCTTACTTGAAACAGGCCGCATCACCATTGCCTCCTCCGGCAAAATCACCGTCGCGCGCCTCGCCCCGCGCTCTGTCCGCTATCAAATTGCGCGCTTCTGCGAATGGGAGGATGGTGGTCGAGTAGCCGTGGACGGTCGGCGTATCGAGACCAAAACTGACGAATATATTTACCGCGTCTCTGCGCGCTCGCTGACGAATGCCCTCGCGCAGGGACTCAAAGCCGAGCAGTTATTAACTTTGCTGGTCAAATTTTCAAAGGGCAACGTGCCGCCCGCGCTGGTGCAGAGTCTTAAACGATGGGCGGCGCACGGCACCGAGGCCCGCGCCGAGACTCTGTCTGTGTTGCGGGTCACCCGCCCCGAGGCGCTGACCGCGTTGCGCAAATCGAAGGCGGCCAGATTCCTCAGCGAGTCACTCGGCCCGACGGCGGTCATCGTCCAAGCGGGGGCCATGTCAAAAGTGGAAGCGGCGCTGGCCGAGATGGGCCTGCTGGTCGAAATCTCTTAAGCGCCTGCGTTATAATCATCGAACAATTCGTTATCGCACAAAATCTCTTACTTGATTTCGTCATTGCGAGGGCGTACCCGCCCGAAGCAATCTCCTGACTAACGCGGAGATTGCTTCGTCGGGGAGTACCCCTCCTCGCAATGACGGAGGTACGTTAGAGAATTAAACAAAATTTTTCTTACAAGTTTGTTTGCATTGATTGGAGGCACCATGATCGAATCGAAACCATTGAACTGGACTCCCGCCGCTGGTGTGGGCATGCGCATTGAACGCCGCGAAGATGGCGGCATGAATTTGGTCTTTAGCGATCTGGCCGATGCCACGCTTAAAGCCTGGCGCGAATTTTCGCTTGAGCATTTATTTGGCTCAGACCGGCGCACACGCAACATGTACGACCTGCGCGCGGTGAAAGAAATTAACGAAGCCGCCGTGCGCAAAGCTGTGGAGGTCAACAGCGACCCCTCGGCGCGCAACATTCGCATCGCCGTGGTGGTAGCTAACGAAAAAGTGGCCGAGGCCATTCGCACGATTGCCGCGCTGGCCCTGCCCGAAACCGCCGCCGCCATGAAAATTTTCAGCGACATCGTTGAAGCTGAAAATTGGCTGGCGCGTTCGCTGGATCAGATTCCGTAAATCAGTAAACAGGTAGACAAGTAAACACGTACACAGGTAAACACGTACACAAGTAAATACGTGTTACGTAATACGTAGCATGTAATCCGGCGCAGTTGCGAAATGAAATTAGAAACCTTATCAGTTGGAAAATTTAATTTTCATTGGGGTTCGCGCACCTACGTGATGGGCATCCTCAACGTCACCCCTGATTCATTTTCGGGAGATGGCCTTCTCACCCCTCCCGCTTTAGGGGAGGGGCCGGGGGTGGGGTTGGCCCGCGCTTTCCTCGTCGCTGGCGCAGACATCCTCGACGTGGGCGGAGAGTCGACGCGGCCCGGCTCGCAACCTGTGGACGCAGACTCCGAAAAGGCGCGCGTGATTCCGCTCATCGAATCGATTCTGCGCGAATTCCCTGATGCATTAATTTCCATCGATACTTACAAAGCCGAAGTGGCCGAAGCCGCGCTGAATGCGGGCGCGCGCATTGTCAACGATGTGTGGGCCTTGCGCGGCGACCCCGACCTTGCGGGTGTTATTGCAAAGCACAACGCGCCGGTCATCCTCATGCACAATCGCAGTAATCCGGCCAGCGTGGAAGTGAAGGACAGACTCGGCAATGCCTACATTGGTTCGGAGTACAATAATTTAATTGAAGACGTGAAGCGCGAACTCATGGACTCTGTTGCCCTCGCCCGCCGCGCCGGCATCCCCGACGAGCGCATCATTCTGGACCCCGGAATCGGGTTCGGCAAAACGGTGACTCACAACCTTGAGCTGATTCGCCGCCTCGACGAGATTCGCGCGCTCGGCTTCCCCGTTTTGCTCGGCCCCTCGCGCAAATCCTTCATCGGCTTCACCCTCGACCTGCCCGCCGACCAACGCGTCGAAGGGACCGCCGCCGCTGTCGCTGTCGGCATCACCCGCGGCGCGGACATTGTCCGCGTGCATGATGTGGCTCCGCTCGCGCGCGTGGTCAAGATGACGGACGCGATTGTTAGGACTGCGAAGTGACAGTCACCTTTAAGGTGACTGTCACTTATGATAATCATGAATCGCGATAACGAACTCACTCACGAAGCCTACATCAACCTCAAAGCAGGTGACTTTGCCGCGGCGCGCCGCTATGCCGAACGCGCGCTGATGAACGCGGACGATATTGAGACGCGCATCAAGGCATCCTTCATATTAAGTCAGGTCAGCGACGATCCCAAAGAAAAACGTGACTTGCTCGAAACTGTTCTAGCCTACGACATGCACCACGCCGAAGCGCGGCGCGCGCTCGCTATTTTGGACGGCAAACTCAAAGCGGCAGACATTGTCAGCGCTGACAATCTTCCCGCGCAAGCCGCCGACCCGCAAAAAGCGCGCGCCGACCGTTTCACCTGTCCCAAGTGCGGGGCGCGCAGAGTCTTCGCTCCCGATGGTCGCGCGCTGGTCTGCGAACATTGCGGTTATAACGATTCGCTTGAAAATAATGCCGAGGCGGGCGAAGAGGATTTTTTCATCGCGATGGCCACATCGAAGGGACATCGCAAACCCGTGGCGACGCAGGTTTTTCATTGCAAAGGTTGCGGCGCAGAATTTGTGCTCGCGCCCGGCGTAATTTCATCCACTTGCGCGTATTGCGATTCGCCGCACGTGGTGCGCCTGGACGAGTCGCGCGACCTGCTCGAACCCGATGCGATTCTGCCGCACGCGCTGACTCAAAAACAAGCCGTAAAATTTTTGGTGCAATGGGTGGAGGAAAACAAACTCAAGCCTTCATCAAAAGTGGACCTGCCGCGCGGCGCGTATATTCCGCTGTGGACGTTTGATCTCGGCGGCGCGATTCGCTACACGGGTTACACTTACGAGGTGGATGAAAACATTTTCCAGAAAGAGCAAAGACGGCTGGTGAAAATTTCAGAAGATTCGCCCGTGCTGGTCAATGACTTGTTGATTCCGGCCAGCCAAAAAATGGCCGCGCGCCTGAGGCCCTTACTGCCCACATTTAATTTGAGCGCCGTTCAACCTTACGACACGCGCTTTCTGGCCAACTGGCCCGCAGAAATTTACGACATCTCCATGTCGGATGCTTCGCTGGATGCGCGCGAGATTGCCTACGTAGATTATCGTCAGCGGCTCCAGTCCGAGTTGACACATCTCGAAAATTTAAGCATGTCGTCGGCGGGCATGGCCGTGGAATCATTCAAACTTGTTTTACTGCCCGTGTGGATGACAGAGATTCCAATCGGCGGAAAGAAAATCGAAGTGCTGATGAATGGGCAGAGCGGAAGTATTACAAGTACACAGGGAAACACGTAGACCACTTTATCCTTCATCTTTCATCTTTCATCTTTCATCTTTTCCCGCATGCCAACCGTCACCGAAATCGTCCATCGTCGTCGTGAACGCCGCGCTGATTCCCGTCGGCGAAACGATTCGCGCGTGCGCGCGGGCTGGCTTGGGCTTGGCTACATTTTTTCCGTCGCGCTGGCTGTGGGAATTTTTGCCTTTGCTTTTGCCTACGCAGATTTGACTCGCGACCTGCCCAACGTGGCGCAACTTCCCGTTTTGCTTAATCCCACCAACGGACTCTTGCTCCAACCCACGCGCCTCACCGACCGCTCGGGCGGGGTGACGCTCTTCACCTTTGCCCCCGCTGACGGCGCTCGCACTTATGCGCGTCTGAGCACGTTGCCGCAATCTCTGCGTGACGCGACCATCGCCGCCGCCGACATAAATTTCAACGCGCACAACGGCTACACCCTCAGCGGCCTCGACAACCCCGACGCGCATCCCACCCTCGCGCAAAGCCTTGCTTACGACTTTTTGCTTTTTGATGAGCCATCCTCACTGCGCCGCGCACTGCGCGAAAGATTATTGGCCGCGCAGATTCAATCAGAATATGGCCGCAACCAAATTCTTGAGTGGTATTTAAATTCAGCCAACTATGGTCATTATGCGTTTGGCATAAACGCCGCCGCGCAACTTTATTTCGGCAAAGCCGCGCGTGATTTGACATTATCTGAATCAGCAATGCTGGCCGCAGTGGCGCAGGCGCCGAGTCTGAATCCGTTTGACGCGCCGGAGGCGGCGGCGCAACGCGGCGAAGAATTGTTGGGCGTGATGAAAGATTTAGGATTGATTGATGATGACGAGTATGCGCGAGCGATTCGTGCTATGCCCTCACCCCCGGCCCCTTTGCGAAGCACCCCTGTGGGGCTCCCGATTACGGGAGAGGGGAGTTCTGCAATTGTGAATCTGGTGATGGCCCAACTCTCCACGCGCTACGACCGTCAGCGCATTGAGCGCGGCGGGTTGATCATCGTCTCTACGATTGATTTTGATTTGCAACAACAATCTTTGTGCGTCACGCAAATTTTTTCGGCGCGGCTCGCGGCGCAAGTGCTCGACGAAAACAATTGCGCATCGGCGCGTTATCTTTCGTCACCGCCCGCAGACGCGAATCTCGTTGCGCCGTCCGCCAGTGCCATCGTGCTGGATCCGCGCACCGGCCAAATTCTCGCGCTGGTTGGTGAGACCACGCGCGGGGTTGAGTCGCCGCACATGAGCGCGCACCCGCCCGGGTCACTGCTTGCGCCGTTCATTTATTTAACGGGCTTTGCGCGCGGGCTGGGTCCCGCCTCATTAGTGTGGGACATTCCGCAGGGCGACATCCAAAACGGCGACGGAATTTTTCACGGCCCCATGCGACTGCGCGCCGCGCTGGCCAACGATTATTTAATTCCCGCGTTTGACGTGCTCGCGCAGATGGGCGCACAAAACGCGATTAACACTGCGCGCTCGTTCGGGCTCGACCTCATAGCGGATTCAGCCTTCGTCAGCGATTCGCCCCCCGCATCTTTGCTCGACGTGGCCGGCGCGTATTCTGTGTTCGCCGCGCAAGGTCTGCGCAACGGACAGACTCTCGACGACTCGATTCAACCGTCCATCGTGTTGCGCGTGGACACCATCGAAGGCGCCACGTGGCTCGACTGGTCACAGCCCGAGTCGCAATCCGTGGTCACGCCGCAGTTGGCGTATTTGATGAATCACATTTTGAGCGATGGCCCAGCGCGCTGGCCGAGTTGGGGCAACCCGAATGTGCTGGAGATTGGTCGCCCCGCCGCAGTCAAATCCGGCTGGACGGGCGGACCCGACGCGTGGACGGTGGGGTACACGCCGTCGCGGGTTGTCGCCGTGTGGGTTGGTGATTCGAGCACCCCCCTCAATCCCCCCCAAGGGGGGGAAGTTAATCCGCCCCCGCAAGCGGAGGCATCTTCCCCCCTTCAGGGGGGAGCGAGGGGGGTCCGCGTTCCCGCCGCGTTGTGGAGCGCGCTGATGCAAACCGCGAGCGCCTCCCTTGCGCCGGATGGTTGGAGCGCGCCGGTGGGCATCACTGAAATGGACGTGTGCGATCCTTCGGGCTTGTTGCCCACGAATGACTGTCCCACGATTGTGCGCGAAATTTTCTTGAACGGCTTCGAGCCTGCGCAGGCAGATAATTTATTTCGCGGTTATCAAATTAATCGTGAGACGGGTTTGCTGGCCACGGTGTTCACGCCGCCCGAGTTGGTGGAGCGGCGCGTGTTCATGGTCGTTCCGGCGGAGGCAAGAGTCTGGGCGGCTGAATCCGGCCTGCCCGTCCCGCCCGAAACGTATGACGCGATTCAAGTTGGGGCGCCGAATCCAAACGTCAACATCAGCGCGCCGGCATTGTTTGCGGACGTGAATGGCATAGTCCAAATTATTGGCACGGCGGCGGGGGAGGGATTCCAATATTATAGAATCCAAGTGGGGCAGGGACTCAACCCGCGCGAGTGGATTCAAATCGGCGGCGATGTATCCGCGCCTGTGACGAATGGTTTGCTCGCCGAATGGGACACCGCTGGCTTGAGCGGTTTGTATGCGATTCAGTTAATTGTGGTGTATGGCGATTCGAGGGTGGAGACGGCGATCACGCAGGTGACGATCACGAATCCGTAAGTCGGAATGGCCTTCCGACTTACATCACTTCGGAATGATGTTTTTAAAATTTTGTACTACCTTCGATGTCAGTGAAGAGGAAGGTCACCGTGCCAGTGGGGAGGGTCATTATGAGTTCTCCACTAGCGCAAAGGCAATGGCATCTTTTAGCGTCATTGCTTTTCCTTTTTCAAAGGCTTTGTTATAGGCATTATCACCAAGCGCGGAACGGATGGTGTTGATGCAGGCTTCGTAATCAGGGCGTTCTGCTTCGGTGAGAGGAAAATCATCTTGTTCGCGTACAGTCCAAGACGCGCCAAAGAGTTGCGCGGCGCGTTCTGGTCGTCCGTCCACCAGCTCCAGGCGCGCCTTGCCCTCGACGAGATGCGCGGGATTAGAAGGGTCGTTGCTCTGATTCAAGTA
>VFKQ01000309.1 GCA_009885445.1 Anaerolineaceae bacterium
TGACCGAAAGCGCGAAGTCCCTCGGCGCAAAGGGATTGGCGACTCTCGTCATCGCCGCGGACGGACTCAAAGGCACCGCCGCGAAATTTGTCAGCGCGGAGGAGGCACAGGCCGTGCAAGCCCGCTGCGGGTGCGGCCCGAGCGATTTGATTCTGTTCGCCGCCGATGCGCGTCCCGTGGTCAACAAAGTGTTGGGCGGGTTACGTCTCATCCTGCGCGATAAATTTAATCTAGCCGATAAAGATTTAATGGCCTTTGCGTGGGTGGTGGACTTTCCGATGTTTGCGTGGAACGAGGAAGAAAAACGCTGGGACGCGGAGCATCACCCGTTTACGATGCCGCAGTTGGAGGACCTGGCGAAGTTCGACACGGACCCGGGTTCGATTCTTTCAGACGCTTATGACATGGTGTGCAATGGATACGAATTGGCTTCGGGTTCGATTCGCATTCATCGCCGCGATATTCAAAATAAAATTTTTCAAATGCTCGGGCACACGGACGAAAATATTCAGCTAAAATTCGGTCACATGCTCGAAGCGTTTGAATATGGCGCGCCCCCGCACGGCGGCATGGCCCCCGGCATTGACCGTTTGATCATGTTGCTGGCGGACGAGCCGAACATCCGTGAGGTGATTGCGTTCCCGAAGAATCAAAACGGCCGCGATGTGATGGCCGATGCGCCGTCGGCGGTGGAAGCGAAGCAGTTGAAGGAATTACATATCGAGATTAGGGAGTAGAGAGCAGAGAGCAGTACTTGCAAAATAACTGCTCTTTGCAATTCACTATTCACTATTCTCTATTCTCTGTTCTCTACTCTCTTTATTGGAGGAACCATGTCCGTTATCCGCGTTTCTGAAATTTCAAAATACGAAGGTCAGGAAGTGACCGTGCAAGGCTGGGTCTACAACCGCACCGACAAAGGCAAGCTGGTCTTTTTGCTCGTCCGCGACGGCTCCGGCTTTGTGCAGTGTGTCGCCTTCAAAGGCGATTTAGACGAAGCGACTTTCGACTCGGTGATGCGTCTGCCGCAGGAGTCGTCCGTGATCATCACTGGCCCCGTCCGCGCGGACAAACGCGCGCCCGGCATCCCGGGTGGATTCGAACTCGGCGTGAAGCAGATTCAAATTGTGCAGGCCGCCGAAGCGGACTACCCCATGTCGCTCAAAGACCACGGCCCCGACTTCGCGCTGGACAACCGTCACTTGTGGATTCGGATGCAGAGTCAGTGGGCGATTCTGCGCGTGCGCGTGCGCGTCATGTCTGCGGTGCGCGAGTATCTCGACGGGCAGGGATTCTTCAATCTCGATACGCCGATTCTCACCCCCGCCGCCGCCGAAGGGACGAGCACGCTCTTCGAGACTGAATACTTTGACGAGGGCAAAGCCTATCTCGCCCAAACGGGACAGCTCTACAACGAAGCGAACATCTTTGCGTTCGGAAAAGTCTATTGCTACGGCCCCACCTTCCGCGCTGAGAAATCGAAGACGCGCCGTCATCTCACCGAGTTCTGGATGCTCGAACCCGAAATCGCTTTCTGCGACTTGGACGGACTGATGGATGTGGAGGAGGGGCTGGTCAGCTTTATCGCGGCGGCTGTGCTGAAAGATTGCGCGGCGGAATTAAAATTTCTGGGCCGTGACACGTCCGTGCTCGAAAAAGTTGTCGGTCCATTCCCGCGTATGTCTTATGACGATGCGGCGAAACATTTGATTGACTTGTACGAAAAAGAGACCGACCCCGAGAAAAAAGAATTGCTCAAATTCGAATGGGGCATGGACTTCGGCGCGCCGCACGAGACTGAAATCACCAAACTTTACGATAGGCCGGTGTTTGTCTATGGCTACCCGAGCGCGGTCAAGGCGTTCTACATGGAACCCTGGCCGGGTCGCCCGGAAGTGTGCAAGTCCGTGGACTTGCTCGCGCCCGAGGGCTACGGCGAAATCTGCGGCGGCTCAGAGCGCGTGTCAGACCACGATTTGTTGTTGGCGCGCATCCGCAAAGAGGGTCTGCCCGAGGAGGCCTTTCACTGGTATTTGCAGTTGCGCAAATATGGCTCGGTCCCCCACTCGGGGTTCGGCATGGGCACCGAGCGCGTCGTCGCTTGGATGTGCGGCATCGAACACATTCGCGAGGCGATTCCGTTTCCGAGGACGATCAAACGCGTTTACCCATAAAAGTTTCAGGTTCCAGGTAATCAAAAAAGACTCTGAGTCAATACTCAGAGTCTTTTTTGATTCGTGTTTCTTTGCTACCTACTGCGGGATCTGCAACACCTGCCCCACCGAAATGAAATTCGGGTCGGGGATGTGATTCAAGTCCGCGATGGCTTTGACGGTGGTGCCAAACTTGACCGCGATGGCGGAGAGCGTGTCGCCAGATTTGACGGTGTAGGTGACAGGCGCAGGAGGAGTCACGGGGGGCGTGCCCGTTGTCCCGGTGGTTCCGGTCGTGCCCGTCGTCCCCGTTGTGCCTGTCGTGGTAGTCGTCGCACCTGAGGGTGTGGGAATTGTCAGAATCATGCCGGGCGTGGCCAGTTGCGGATTGGCGCTGACCAACTCCGCGAGGCTGATGCTGTTGTTGCGCGCGATATTCTCGAGCGTGTCGCCGCTGACCACGGTGTATTTCTTTGAGACGGGCGGCGTGGAACCAGCGAGGGCGAAGAGTTCGTCGAGCGTGCCTTTGAAAACATCGAAGTCCACTTTGACGAGGTTGCCGCGGTCATCGAACATGCCGTCGAGGGTATCGCGCTCGCCGGAGTATTGCCAGAAGGTGTAGGGCGGCCAGCCAGCCATCTCAAGCGGCTTGATGGTTTCGCTGTAAGCGTATGTCCAGTGCGCGATCCACACTTTGTAGTTCATGGCCCAGGTGGGCGCTTTGCCGTTGGACTGCGAAACTTTTTCCTGCAAGAACGATGCGCGCGAATAAACGAATGGTGTGCGACCCGTCTCGGTTTTGATATGCGACAAGAACGCATTGGCATTGTCCATGAATTGTTTGTTGGTGGCGGTCTCGTTGTTCACTTCTTCAAGGTCGAGGAAATAGGGCAAGTCGCCCACTCCTGCCTTTACAATCTTAAGAACTTCGACAGCCTGTGCCTTGCCATCCTGATTCGCTTTGAGATAGTGATACGCGCCGCGAATGAAGCCCGCGGCCTTGGCTCCCGCCCAGTGCGAGTCGAACATGGTGTCTTTGATGGTGCGCTTGTTGTCCACGCCATAGGAGCAGCGGATGATTACAAAGCGATAGCCCTGCTCGCGCACCTTGGCCCAGTTCATCACCGGGTCGTACACAGAAACATCAATTCCTTTTACGAACGGCATAGTGGCCTCCTGAATTTAGATTGCGAAGTGTGGGAAAAGGGTAGTGCAATCGGGTGTCGAATGCAAGCGGGCTTACTGCAAAGCCACATCCATCAGCGCGCGCAGAAAGGTCACCAGCGCCTCAAAGCCAGAGGCGGCCAGTTGCGCCTCGCTGAGTTGCACGATCTTGGTTTTACCGGAGGATGAGACCTCCAGCGCGTACACAAAACAATCTACGCAAGTTGATTCAAGCGCCACTCTGGGTAGTTTGACCACCTCCTGCACCAACGCGTCCATTTGCGCCACCTGCTCGGCAGTCAGCGTCACTTCCACATTTTTGGCGGCGCGTTCGTCCACCGCTGAGCCACGGCCATCCTGTGAAAACGTGATAATGCGCGACACACCCGCCAGCCCGCCAGATTGAGTCAGCTTAATCGAAGACCACGCGATGGGCGTCTTGGTGCGCTCGGGTTTGGCGGGAGCCTCTCTGGCGGGCGTCTCGGTGGCGGGCGTGGCGCAGGCGGCCAGCAATAAACTAATTAACAGTAACGACAACAATGTTTTTTTCATATATAACTCCTTTTTTGTTACAAATTATCAATACTTCACGAGAGCGCAAACTACGCGGGATTTTCGTGATCAACTGATTATAAACCCGCACAGAACGGCTAAGCTAGCGATTCCCTTAAGGTAAAATAAGCATATGCAAATTCGCACTTTCGTCCCGCCCGCCGATCTCGACAAAATGAACGACATCGTCCTCACCGGTTTTGATTACCCCGACCATCCTGAATGGAACACACTCGCAGATGAAAAAGAAAGCATGCTTGAACGCACCCAAAACGCCAAGCGTGCCTGGCCCATCCTGCGTGTTTTGCAACTCTTCTCGCCCCTGCTACGCGATGTTTTGCGCGGCTTCATTGCCGAAGAAAACGGAGCGCCTGCCGCGCTAATCAATTACTCGCGCCAGCGCGAGGAGCCAGAATGGTACATCGCCAATGTCACCGTGCTCCCCGCTTTCCGTCGTCGCGGGCTGGCCCGTCAGCTGGTGGAAAAGACTCTCAAAGACCTGCGCGCGCGTCAGGCTCACACCATTCTGCTGGATGTTTTGGATGAAAACCTGCCCGCGATTAAACTCTACGAGTCAATCGGCTTCGACATCTTCAGCGGCACGCTCGAAATGGACCGTGAGGCGGGTGCCCCCATCTCAAGCCTGGTCCTCCCCGAGGGCTACTCACTGCGTCCGCTTTCGCGCTTCAACTGGCGCACAGGATTCGCGCTAGCCAAAGAAATCACCCCCGAGAGCGTACAGCGCTTTGAGCCAGTCATCGAGAAAAGATTCCGCGTCCCCTTCTCGCGCGGATTAGTGGGTGCACTCTTTGAAAACATCTTCGGCGACAAGTCGCGCAAAGTGGCCCTGTGCACAGCCGACAGAAAAGTTGTGGGGCTGGCGCGCTACAACTATCGCACCCGCGCCGGTGGGATCAATCGCATCGAAGCCAGCCTGTCGCCTGCGCACACTCACGCCGCCGGCCCATTTCTGAGCCACATACTGGTTGCCCTGCAAACCGTCAGCCCCGGGCGGCGGACGGAGGTGGAAGCTGAAGCCTGGCAACCCGCTGTGGGCGCGGCCGCTGAGGCGCTGGGGTGCAAAATGCGATTCGGGGTCAAACGTATGGGCCTAAAGTTGTAGTGTCCGGTCAGAATTTAAATCGCCATTGCGTTACAAGAGTCATTGTTTTATACTAGCAGGGTTGCCAGTTGCGAAAGGAGTATTTATGCCTGCCGAAAAACGCAAGTTGCCACGTCGAAATTTTTCTTATTACATGCGCCTGATGGACGAAAGCTCGGGCCAGTTAGTCGGCCACCTGACCGACATCAGCACCGGCGGATTCAAAGCCGATAGCGCCATCGCCCTGCCACTGAACACGGATTTTCGTTTACGTATTGAGCTATCGAATGAAGTGGCGGCAAAGAACGCGATGATCTTTCAGGCACGCAGTCGTTGGTGTCATACCGACCCGATTGACCCGACCTCCTTCAATGTGGGCTTTCAAATTACGAGCATGTCTGCCGGGGATTTTGAAATCTTCCTGCGCATGTTTGAGAAGTATGGCGTGCAGGGGAATTCGAACACTGGAAAATCTACGGAAGATTATCGCTGGCGTTAGACGCGAAACGACCTGCCACCCAAGGCAGGTCGTTTGTTTTTCGATGCTGGCGCTTTTTATTGTACAATCGTCGCCATGCGCAACGCCCTTCGACGTTTCATTCGCTTTGTTGTCCGCTTGCTAACCACAGTGGAGATTCGTGGCCGCGAGCACATGCCCGTCCAGGGCGGTTTTGTGGTGGCCACCAACCACCTCGGGTTTTTAGATGCGGCCCTGGCTTATTATGCGCTCGACCAATGGGACATCTTCATCCCTGTGGCCGAGAAGTGGGAAGAATCCGCCGTCCTGCGTTGGCTGGGCAAGCACCTGAATTTTATTTTCATTGACCGTTTCAACCCCGACCTGAAGGCCATGCGTGAAATGATTCGGCGCATGCAAGAGGGTCAAACGCTGATTATCGCACCCGAGGGCACGCGCGCCCGCGACGAAAAATTGGCGCAAGGCAAACCTGGCGTCGCCTTTCTGGCCGCAAAATCAGGTTTTCCGATTCTGCCGGTGGCGATTGCCGGAACAGAAGATCGCGTCTTCCTCTCCAATCTTAAGCGCCTGCGCCGTACACATGTGATCGTGACGGGCGGGCCGGTCTTCAACCTGCCACCTCTGCCGCGCGAGTCGCGCGAAGCCAGCCTGCAAAATTACACCGACGAAATCATGTGCCGCATCGCGGTGATGTTGCCCGAAAAAAATCGCGGTCATTACGCAAACCATCCGCGCCTGAAAGAATTACAGCAACACGGAGAAAAAGCATGACGGTTACCGGTAGGTTTTTCGCCCGTAGGGTTTTTCCCCTGCTGGCAAGCATTGAAGTGCGTGGTCGCGAAAACATTCCCGCGGGGGGCGGCTTTATTCTGGCGTCGAATCACATCGGGCGTTTTGATTCATTGATGGCCTATCACCTGCTCGATACTAAAGACGTCATCCAACCCTTCACCGACAAATACAAAAAGAATCTCACCTTTCGCTTTGTGGCTTGGGCGCTAGGCATGACCTGGATCAAGCGCGGCGAACCGGATATCAAAACCATGCGCGAGATTATCACACGCTTAAAAAAAGGCGGCGCGCTGGTGATTGCGCCAGAGGGCACGCGCTCGAAGACGGCCAGCATGATCAAGGGCGAGTCGGGAGTCATTTTTATCGCCGCGCAATCCGGCGCGCCGGTCATCCCTGTCGGCGTGACCGGCACTGAGGACGCAGTCGTGAAGACGCGCTGGAAAAAGATGCAACGCTTGAAAATTACTTTGTATGTGGGCAAACCCTACACGCCCCCCTCCGTCAAAGGCGCGGGCCACGAACACGCCATCGAGGCCGCCACCGAAGATTTGATGTGCCGCATCGCCGCGTTGCTCCCTGAAAGTTATCGCGGCATTTATAAAGATATGCCGCGCACGCTTGAATTGCTCACTGCAAATTAAGCAGGAAGAATCGATTCAAACTTGCCATTCAAATGCAAGTAAAAAGTCTCGACCGACAGACTCGGAAACAGCGCTTCGATTTTGTGCTCCGCTTCCAGCAGGTCCGACACGTGGCGTTTGTAAGTGCCGTCACGGCCATACGCGCGGCAATCTTCGTGATTGATCAGCACCACTTCGTTTATCGAATGAATCTTAACGCCCAACTCCACATATTTCAAAACCATCTCGTAATCGTGCACGCCGCCCGCCAGCGAGACAATGTCGAAATTATCCGCGCCAAAACGATTCATCACCCAGGGATGCAAAATTTTTTGCAAGCGATAATCCATACAATGGACGACGAGTCCATCACAATGCAGGACGGGTTTCGCAATTGACGTCATAATATTTCGCCCTCCCCGCGCTTCAAAAACTGACCTTGAGCGGGTTTGCCCAACCAGGCAGTGGCGTCCACGATGAGTTTGCCGCGCAGAAAAACTTTCTCGGGGTAGCCGACTAATTCCCAGCCTTCATACAAGTTATAGTCAGTGCGTTGATGCGAGTGTGCCACACCATATTGCACACGCTTCTCGGAATCCCAAATGACGATGTCCGCGTCCGCGCCCGGGACGAGCGCGCCCTTGCGCGGATACAGCCCAAAAATTTTCGCGGGGTTCGTGGACGTGTATGCGACAAATTGATTTGGCGTGATGTGCCCAGCGCGGACGCCATACGTCCACAAAATGGGCAGGCGGTCTTGAATGCCAGGCAGTCCGTTGGGGATTTTGGTGAAATCGTCTTTGCCCAATTCTTTGCCAGTAATCGCAACTTCTTTGCCTTCATAAAGAATCGGCTTCGTGCCATCATAAAAAAACGGACAGTGATCCGTGCCGATGGTTTGCATAATGTTTTGCGTCAATCCTTCCCACAGCCGCGCGTTGTCTTTTTCCGTGCGCATCGGCGGCGAACAAATCCACTTCGCGCCATCCGGGCGGCGCAGGTGATCTTCGGTGAAAAATAAATATTGGGGACAGGTTTCGCCCATCACTTTCACGCCGCGCTCACGGGCGTACTTGAGCATGTCCACCTCCCCGCCGGCGTTCATGTGGACAATATAAACCGGCGCATCGGCCTGCTCGGCCATCGCGGCCATGCGCAGGGACGATTCGACCGCGCCCCAGGCGCGACGAGTCCGCGCGTGCCATTCGGGTTGCCAGCGACCCGCCGCGAGCGCGTCGGCAACAAGCGTTTCGATCACGTCGCCATTCTCGCAGTGAGCCATGACGAGCATTCCATTTTCTTTTGCGATGCGCAGAGCCTTGAAGATACTGCCATCGTCGAGGCGCAGACGTCCGTTGTAGGCAGTGAAAACTTTGAGCGTCTGGATTCCCATTTTCATCAACGAAGGAATCTCGTTGGCGATTTTTTCGTTGAACTGCGTTAGGTTCATGTGGAAGGAATAGTCAATGGCGGCTTTTTCGGCTTTCTTTAGCCAGAGATCAATGGAGTATTTGAAATCGCCAGATTTCTCCCTCGCCCCCGGCCCCTCTCCCGCTGGGAGAGGGGAGTCTAGCACTACAAAA
>VFKQ01000288.1 GCA_009885445.1 Anaerolineaceae bacterium
TCAGCGCTATTAATTCTTCGCGCGATAACTCATCTATTTCTAGCTTCGTCGTTTCTGGTATCATGCTGATTACAACACCTTTTTTCTAAATTAGTCGTGAGCAGTTACGAGGAATCTAACGGGCGGTAAGGGTATAATCTGCGCATGGGACATGATGCGCCACTCGTGATTGGCATTGCTGGCGGTTCAGGCTCGGGCAAGACGACCGTAGCGCAGGAGATTTTGCAACGCGTCGGCCCGGAGCGAATCGCCTTTATTCAGCACGATGCTTATTACAAAGATTTAAGCGGACTGCCCCCCGCCCAACGCGCGGAAGTTAATTTCGATCATCCCAATTCCCTTGAAACCGGGTTGATGATCGCGCATGTGACCCAATTAAAAAACGGCGCGAGCGTGGATGTGCCCATTTACAATTTTGCCACGCACAGCCGCACGGCACAGACCTACACCGTGAATCCGCGTGGCGTGATTCTGATCGAAGGCATTTTGATTTTTGTGGAGCCAGCCCTGCGCGATCTGTGTGACCTGAAAATTTATGTAGACACCGACTCCGATATCCGCTTTATCCGCCGCTTACAACGTGATATCAGCGAGCGCGGGCGCACGGCGGATTCAGTGGTGAAGCAGTACATGTCCACGGTGCGACCCATGCACTTGGAATTCGTGGAGCAATCAAAGCGCTACGCCGACGTGATCATCCCCGAGGGCGGGTTGAATCTTCCGGCGCTGGATATGGTTGTGGCGAGAATCGAATCGTTGTTGAAATAGGTAGGGGCACGGCGGCGCCGTGCCCCTACCTGCAAAAAAAAATATTTTTCAAGGAGAAAACAAAATGGCAATGCAATGGAAGACAGCCCCCGCAATGGAAATTGACACGAAGAAGAAATACACCGCGAACATGGTCACCGATAAAGGCACGATGGTGATTGAACTTTATGCCGACAAGACGCCCAAGACCGTGAATAGCTTCGTGTTCCTCGCCCGTCAGGGATTTTACGAGGGCGTCATCTTTCACCGCGTGATCAATGACTTCATGGTGCAGGGCGGCGACCCCACCGGCACCGGCTCGGGCGGACCGGGTTATCAGTTCGAGGACGAATTTCATCCCTCGCTCAAGCACGACAAGCGCGGCGTGCTCTCGATGGCGAACGCCGGTCCGCGCACGAATGGTTCGCAATTCTTCATCACCCACGGTCCCACGCCGCATTTGGACAACAAGCACAGCGTCTTCGGGCAGGTGATTCAGGGCGAGGACGTGCTCATGTCGATTCCGTCGCGCAACCCGCAGAAGCCGGAATATGCGGGCGTGAAAATCGTCCGCGTTGAAATCGTTGAATCCTAGGCGATTCACCCTTAAGAGAGTGTCTGAAAAACCCTTGCCACTAAGCCACTAAGTTTTTATTCTTGGTGACTTCGAGACCTTGTGCCTTCGTGATTAAAACACAGGGCTATCAGACACTTTATAAGAATTCTGTCCAATGAAGCCAGAGACGCGCTTAAAGGCCTTGCGCATTCTCGCCATCGCCGTTGTCATCGCGTTGAGCGTGGCCATCTTTGCGCTCCAGGAACGCGTCGCAGAGTTCGCCACGCTGGGTTATCCAGGCATATTTCTGTTCGCCCTATTGGTGAACTCGACCATTCTTCTGCCCACGCCAGGGATTGTGCTGGTCTTCGCATTGGGCGCGGTGCTGAATCCATTTGGCGTGGCGCTGGCGGCCGCCTCGGGCGGGACGATTGGCGAGATGAGCGGTTATCTGGCGGGTTTTAGCGGACGCGCCGTCGTGGAGAACACGGCCGCTTATGGGCGCATCCAGCCCTGGGTCCAGAAATGGGGCGGGTGGGGAATCCTTGCGGTGGCCGCGTTTCCCAATCCGCTGTTCGATCTGGTCGGCATTGCGGCAGGCACATTAAAAATGCCCGTCGGAAAATTTTTCGTATATTGTTTTATCGGCAAATTAATTAAAATGTCTGCGGTGGCCTACGCGGGCAGTCAGTCTGTGAATTGGTTTCTTGAATAGGAGAGAGCGATGAGCGATTACAAGAAAGTGGACACGTATCTCGAGTCGAAATTAGACTCGAGCCTGGACGAGCTGAAAAAGTTCGTCGCGCAACCGAGCGTCTCAGCCCAAAATCTGGGACTCAAAGAATGCGCGGCGATGGTTGCAGACATGCTCCGCGCGCGCGGATTCAGCGCCACGATTTATCCAACTGCGGGCGCGCCGGTGGTGGTGGCCGAACGCAAAGGCAAGAGCGACAAGACTTTGCTCTTCTACAATCATTACGACGTGCAACCGCCCGAGCCATTGGAATTATGGGAGTCGCCGCCCTTCGCGCCAGAAATCCGCGACGGAAAAATGTACGGGCGCGGCGTCAGCGATGACAAAGGTCACCTCGTCGCGCGTCTGCACGCATTGGACGCATTGCTCGCCGAAGGTGAACTGCCTTGCAATGTGAAATTCATTGTTGAAGGCGAGGAAGAAACCGCCAGTGTGAATCTAGTCGGGTTTGTGCAGAGCCACCTCGATTTACTAAAAGCCGACGCCTGCGTGTGGGAATTCGGCGGCGTGGACCACACCGACATGCCTCTGCAATATCTCGGTCTGCGCGGAATCTGCTACGTGGAGCTTGAAGTGGAACTGCTGGATACCGACGTCCACTCGGGCCTCGGCGGGAGCATCTTCCCCAATGCGGCCTGGCGACTCATTTGGGCGTTGAACACACTCAAAGGCGCAGACGAGCGCATTTTAATTCCAGGCTTTTACGACAACGTGCAACCACCCTCCGCGCGTGACCGCGAATTAATGGCCGCGCTCCCAGATGTGGAAGATGAATACAAAACGCGTTACGGCGTTCCGTATTTCATCAAAGGTCTCAAAGGCGGCAACGAACTTAAGCTCGAAGAAGTTTTTTCGCCCACCTGCACCATCTGCGGACTCACCAGCGGCTATCAAGGTCCCGGCTCAAAAACTGTTTTGCCAAAACGCGCCTCGGCCAAAGTGGACTTCCGCTTGATTCCGAATCAAGACCCGCAAGATATTCTCAAAAAATTACGCGCCCATCTCGACGCGCACGGATTCACTGATATCAAAATCAGCGACCTCGGCGGCGACGCACCGGCGCGCACCGACCCCGATCATCCCTTCATCAAACTCGTCGTAGATGCCGCGCGCGACGTTTACGAAAAGCCGATGGCGCTCGTGCCCCTCGTCGGCGGGTCTGGCCCGAGTCACCCCTTCGTCCACGATCTCGGCCTGCCCGTCGCCACCGCCGGCATGGGCTATCCCAATGCGCGCATCCACGCGCCCAATGAAAATATCCGCATTGATTTATATTTAAAACATGCGCAACACATGGCGCGCGTACTGCGTGAATTTGGGAAATAAAAAAAACAAAAGGCCGACGTCAACGCGTCGGCCTTTTGTTTTGGATTTTCGCCCGCGACTCGACTCGCTCGGCCTTAACCGGATGTTTCAACCCGTCAATTTCATCTACACTAAGCACGCGCCACGCCCCCGCTTTGAGCGGGCCTAAGCGCAACGAGCCGATTCGCACGCGGACAATTTTCACCACCGGCAACCCGAGCAACGCCGCCACCTCGCGGATTTGACGTTTACGCCCCTCGCCCATTTCCACTTTCAGCCAGACGCCCTTGCCCTGCCCTTCCGCAATAAAAACTTTGCATGGCGCAGTGCGATAGCCATCTTCGAGCACGATGCCACGCCGCCAGTTTGCAATTTGTTGTTCATCGGGGCGGCGCGCCACGAGCACGCGATATTCCTTTTCGTGGCCGAAGCGCGGATGAGTCAACTTGTTGGCCAGGTCGCCGTCGTTGGTCATCAGGATGAGTCCCTCCGATTCGAAGTCTAGCCGCCCCACGGGGTAGACGCGCTCGGACACGTCGACGAGGTTGCGCACCGTCTTACGGTCATCGCCGGCCTCGCCCTCGGTCGTCGTCAGCACGAAGCGCGGCTTATGCAGGGCAATATAAACAAGGCGCTCCATCTGTGGGATGGGTTTGCGGTCCAGTAGAATCTTATCCAGCGCGGCGTCAGCTTTTTGACCGAGCTCGGCGATCTTGCCATTGACGCGCACACGACCCGCGACGATCATCTCTTCGCAGGCGCGTCGTGAGCCGTAACCGGCCTGAGCCAGAATTTTTTGTATTCGTTCTTCCATTTCACCTCTATGCTATACGTGCCAGCTGATGATACCCTAAAAAATCATTATTCTCCGCAGATTGCACGGATTAAAAGATAAATTCATGCAGGAGGGATTCATGAGCGAGCCAAAATCAAACTACTGGTCGCGCGGCGATTCATGCATTAAAATCAGGCATCTGTTTTACGAAACACAAATCTCATCGAAGGAGTGTAAATAAAATGCGACAACGAAATTGGCGAATGGTTATATTTGGATTGGTTCTTATCGTCCTGGCCTTCGGGTTCTTTCTCTTGATGGGCACGACGCTCGTCGCGCAGGCCACCGACCCAACGGAATTTATGAGGCTGGTCGGGCAAA
>VFKQ01000386.1 GCA_009885445.1 Anaerolineaceae bacterium
ATCGCTGGCGGCAAGGAACGCATGAAGCATCACTGGAAGACCAAAGGGTTTTCGAAGCAAATGAGCGAAGCGGAGATTGACGAAATTGTCCCGCAGATGCACAAGCGCAAGACCGCGCTCTTCGTCGAGTTAATCGAAAGCGGAAAACTGCCCCTGCGCCCGGGCATCCATCGCTTCATGAAGGAAGCCATGGCGGCGGGACTCAAGATCGGCGTGTGCACCACGTCCAATGAGCAGGCGGCCAAGGCCATTACGGAAAATATTCTTTCCGACATCAAATTCGAAATTGTGCTGGCCGGCGATGTCGTTGAGAAGAAAAAGCCCGACCCCGAAATTTATATTCTCGCGCTGAACAAGTTGGGACTCACTCCCGACGAAGCCTTCGTGGTCGAGGACTCGAAGAACGGAGTCAATGCCGCCAAGGCCGCCGGGTTGAAAGTCATCGTCACGGTCAACGGCTACACTGAAAACGAAGACATCCACGCGGGCGACGTCATCGTCACCTGCTTGGGTGACCACGACGGCGAGAAAGCCGAACTGCGCAAAGGCGAGATCGCTGGTTTTCATGGCGACGTGCACGTGAAGCAGTTGCTGGAATTGTTTGGGTAAGTAGACACGTAGACAGGTAAACATGAAAACAGGTAAACAGGTATTCGATATCGTCTTATCCCGTTTACCTGTTTTCTTTTTTCGCCACACCTTGTCTACGTGTCTACTTGTTTACTTGTATACCTCCCCATGACCGAATACCTCGACATCGTCAACGACGAAGATATTGTGATCGGACGCGAGACGCGCGCCATCGTCCACGCGCGCGGACTGCAACATCGCGGCGCGCATGTTTTGCTGTTCACGCCAAACGGCGAGTTGATCATTCAAAAGCGAAGCGCGTCGCGCAAAACCTACGCCTCACTGTGGGACTGCTCGGTTTCGGAGCATGTGCAGGCGGGCGAGGACTATGAGTCTGCGGCGAGGCGCGGACTGCGCGAGGAGCTTGGGCTGGAGGACGTCGCCCTTCGACGGCTGGTCACCTTTCGGCTGGAGTATGGGCCGAACGACCTCGAAATCAGTACCCTCTTTGAGGGGTCCGCCGACCCGGCTCGGGTGCGAGTCGATGCGGACGAGGTGGCGGAGATTGAGTCGCTCAGCCTCCCAAATCTCGCCGCGCGGATGGCGGGTCAGCCCGACCAGTTTTGCGGCTGGTTCATCCAGATTCTCAACCTGTATTTGGGGAAACCCTGCGATTTACAGGTAATTGGCCAGTCCGCTACTTCAGAATTGGCAGGTTAACAAGTAAACCTGCGCGTACCTTTCGCATGGGCAGAGTGTTTTTTTACTAAACTCGTACTCTTTCCCGAGGAGGCACCACCGAGCGAACCCTTCCCGCTTTTACCAACCGGCAAGTTTCACCCAATTCAAAAGGAGAATTAGCAATGGCAGACAACATGCAAGAAAAAGATAAGCAAGTACTGCACAAACTGGGTTATGCCCAGGAACTTTCGCGCCGCATGAGCGGCTTCTCGAACTTCGCGATTTCGTTCTCAATCATCTGTATTTTGGCGGGAGGCATTTCCAATTTTGGCCTTGCCTTCAATGCTACAGGCGGCGGTGGAGCCTTCGTCGGCTGGTTCGTGGGCGGACTCTTCGCCCTGCTGGTTTCGTTGAGCATGGGACAGATTGCCTCGGCTTACCCAACTGCGGGCGGACTTTATCATTGGGGTTCGATCCTCGGCGGTAAATTCTGGGGCTGGATGACCGCCTGGTTTAACATGCTTGGTCTGGTGTTCGTGGTCTCTTCAGTGGATGTCTACTTATATGTGGTGTTCTTCAAAGGCCTGCTGATTGACACCGTGCTCGGCGGACAATTCCTGGGAATGGATGCCACACTCTGGACGATTAACGCGCAGCACATATTTGTGATCATTGCGCTGGTCACACAGGCGCTGCTCAATCACTACGGAATTAAACTGACGACGATGTTAACAGACTTCGCGGGTTACTTTATCCTTGCCCTGACGGTTGTCTTTATCGTTGCGTTGTTTGCCTATTCACCCGTTGAAAGCCTTGAATTTTCCCGCCTGTTCGCATTCAAGAACTACACAGGTGCGGCCGGCGGTGATGTTGTCCCTGCGACTTCGAGCATGCTTCTGGCATTTTTCTTTGGGCTGATTTATGTGATGTACACCATCACAGGCTTTGACGCTTCGGGTCATACCTCTGAAGAAACTCACGATGCGCAGGTTAACGTGCCCAAGGGCATGTGGACCTCTGTTTTCTACTCCTGGACATTTGGTCTTGTGATGGTTGCCGCCTTCGTTCTAACGATGCCGAATCTGGATGAAGCCGCAGCAACCGGATGGGGCTCCTTCACCTACATGTGGAGTGCTTCTGGAATGCCCTATGCACTGGCTTTGACCCTCGCGGTTGGCTTTGTGATTGTCAACTATATCTGTGCGCTGGCTGGACTCACCTCCACATCTCGCATGATGTATGCCTTTGCGCGTGATGGCGGCATGCCTGCTTCAAAATTCTTCGGACACATCAATCCCGTGACTCGTACGCCCACCTATGCAATTTGGGTAGCGATCGTATTGGCATTCATTTCCACACTGTATGCCGATGTCTTCGCTCTGCTTGCAACAGCATGTGCGGTCTTCCTTTATATTTCCTATACAATTCCTGTGATCGCAGGCTTTTTCGCTGAAGGCAAAACATGGACAGAAAAAGGACCGTTCACTCTGGGTGCCTGGTCTAAACCCGTTGCGATTGTTTCTGCGATCGGCGTTGCCATCCTCTCAACTACTGGTATGGTGCCTCCCTTCCAGAGAATATTCTATCTCACCGTGGCGATGGTTGTTATCCTGCCGATCATCTGGGTCGCGGGCGTGAACAAATCCTTCGAAGGCGTGCCGCAAGGCAAGAAGATTCAAGAACGCCAGAAGATGATCGCCGAGATCGAAAAGAAATACAAAGACTAGGCAACAATCTCTTCGTTATGTTCCAAGAGCGGCGTCTCGCAAGAGGCGCCGCTTTTTTGTTCAAAGAAACCTGACAGGTTTCCGCAGAAGTCCGATTGACTCGCGCCTTGCGTTTCGCAGTCGTTCCGATTAAAAATAGCGCAGGTAAAACCTGTCAGGTTTTAAGGAGACCCCATGAAATACCTGCTCGGCATAGACCAGGGCACAACACAAACCACCGCCGTCATCGTTAATGAACACGGCGAGATGATCGAAAAGAATTCCGCGCAACTGCCGGCACGCTTTCCGCAGGCCGGATGGGTGGAGCAGGAACCGGACGACATCGTCCGCACGGTGAAAGAGGCCTGCGCACCCCTGCTTGCTAAATATGACATCGCCGCCGTCGGATTCGACAACCAGGGCGAGACCTTTGTCGTCTGGGACAAATCCACAGGCGAGGCGGTGACTCCCGCCATCGTCTGGCAGGACACACGCGGACAATCCGTCTGCGACGCTCTCGCCTCACGCGTGGACGTTGGGCGGCTTCGCCAAACGACAGGTTTACTGCTCGACAGTTATTTCTCCGCGCCGAAATTAAAGTGGGTCTTCGAGAATCACCCCGAGATTCGCAAACAAGCGCACGACGGAAAACTTTTATTCGGCACCACCGAAACGTGGACAATCTGGAATCTGACGAAAGGCAAACTGCACATCACCGACCCGTCCACGGCCTCGCGGACTCTTTTGTTCGACATGAACAAATTCGAGTGGGATGATGAACTGCTGAAATTATTTGATGTACCAAGAAGCATGTTGCCGGAAGTGAAACCCTCCGCCGGATACATCGGCGATGTCGATTTTTCTGGGCAAGGCGGGCAAAGCAATGCTTTGCCTCTACACGCTCTGCTTGTGGACCAACAAGCCGCGCTCTTCGGTCAGGCCTGCTTCAATGCGGGCGAAATGAAATGCTCATTTGGCACCGGCAGTTTTCTATTGATGAACATTGGTGGGGAACCAAAACTCTCGAACAACGGATTGCTCACCACCGTGGGTTGGAATTTCAATGGGCACACCGCTTATGCTTTCGACGGCGGAATTTTCGTCACTGGTTCGGCCGTGCAATGGTTGCGTGACAATTTAAAATTCATCCCCGATTCCGCCGCCAGCGACGCGGCCGCGCGCAAATCTACAGATGAGGGCGTGGTCGTCGTCCCCGCTTTGCAGGGACTCGCCGCTCCGCACTGGCGCACCGACGTGCGC
>VFKQ01000250.1 GCA_009885445.1 Anaerolineaceae bacterium
CGCGTGGCCAGATGCTCCTCAAAAATTGACGTATACACCACCGGCATTTCCCAACCCGCGAAGGGGACCATTCTGCCGCCGAGGTCTCGATGAGTTTGATTCAACTTTGTCTTTTTCAACTCCCCTTCGACTTCTGTCCACGCAAACGGCGGCAACGCATCTTCCTTTAACTCGGAGCGGGCGCCAACAAACCAGGGCTTAACTCCCCCTTTGAGCGGAGGCACCGTCGCCGTTAGTTTGGTTTTAATTTCACTCACCACAAACGCGCCCGGCATGCGCTTCGCGCTGAAATCTTTTGCCCCATCCAAATTAAAAGATGTGTAGCCATCTGAAAGATCACGCAACCACGTCGCCACCATCGAAGCATTTTTCACGGGCACTTGCAGTTGATAGGTGACGTTGTCCATGTTCTTCAACAATCCCTGAACAACGCCTTTCGGAGTCGAAATGGACGTAATCTGAGTCTTGCCTTTCTTCAACGCCGAGAGATCAGAAGAGGCGGCAAAATCCAGCACCTGACGAATGCGTTGCCCACTTAATTCATACACGCCCGTCGTAGATTTATCGTCAATGTAATAAAAATGGGGGTAGCCATTCTTCGTCGGCTTGAAATCAATGCCCGCAGATTCGGTCAACTTGCGAATTTTCAACTTGGCATCATTCAACACATTGAAATCAAGTTTTGCGCGGCGCTGACGTCCCTTGCGGACAGTGTCCACGCTATGCGGCGCACACGCGAGCAACACATCCGCCATGATATTTACCAGCTCGCGAGTCTTCTTCTCATCGAAGCCGCGCTGTGTGATCCACGGCGTGCCCAAACGGATTCCGCTCGGGTCCATCGAATTCTTGTCACCCGGAATCGTGTTGCGATTCACAACAACGCCAACGATATCCAAAATACGTGAAGCCTGATCACCGCTCAGCTTCGTGCCATCCTCGCCGACGATGCTCGTGCAATCGACATTCACCAGATGCGTATCCGTGCCCCCAAACGGGACGCGCAGTCCGCGCTTCTCGAATTGATCGGCCATGGCCTTCGCGTTCTTGAGCGTCTGCGCTTGCAATTTCTTGAATTGCTTCGTTTGCGTGAGTTTGAAAGTTAATGCCAATGCGGCAAACACATTGACGTGCGGTCCGCCTTGCTCACCGGGGAAGACGGCTTTGTCAATTTTCTTGGCGATGTCTGCGTTCGTCGTCATCAACACTGCGCCACGCGGACCGTCAATAGACTTGTGCGTCGTAGACATGACCACATGCGCGTGCCCAATCGGCGAAGCGACGACGCCCGCCGCCACCAGTCCACCGATGTGCGAGATGTCGGTCAGCAGGTATGCGCCGACTTCATCCGCAATCTCCCTGAACTTTTTCCAATCCGGCATCCATGAATAAGACGAATAGCCCGCGATTAATAATTTGGGTTTGTGTTCGAGAGCCAAGGCGCGCACGGCGTCATAGTCGATCTTCTCATTTGAATCAATTGTGTAATGCACCGCCTTGAACCACTTGCCACTGCGATTGACCGATGAGCCATGCGAAAGATGCCCGCCGTGCAGGAGGTTGAGTCCCATCACGGTGTCGCCAAGATTCAACAGGGCTTGATAAACCGCGTTGTTGGCTGGCCCGCCCGAGAGCGCCTGCACGTTGACGTAGATCTGGTCGGCGCTGAATCCGTTCGCGGCGAAAGTCTGCGCGGCGCGGCGGCGGGCCAGCGCTTCAACAGTGTCCGCGTATTCAACGCCTTTGTAATAACGCGGATCGCTGTTGCGGCGATAATTTCCCAGCCGCGCGGGATAATCGAGAATCTCAGCATCATCCATCCAGCGGCTGTCTTCGTCGGGGTAGCCCTCTGCGTAAATATTCTGAAACGCCGAAGACAACGCCTCCCTCACCGCCAGCGGCGCCGTCGACTCAGACGCAATCAGAATCAACTTGCGATACTGCCGCTCCTGCTCGAGCTGGGTCAGTTTGTAAACATCGGGGTCAAGCTTGGCGAGGTCGCCGCGAAAGAGAAAGTCGGACATGAGGAAGGCTCCTGAATGGAAAATAGGTATTCGATATTCGGTCTGGCAAAGGGTCGAATATCGCATTTCGAATATCGACCTTTGAATTGTAGGACGGTAAGGGAAGAGGGTCAAGTAGGAATTGTCGAAAATATCCAATTTCAAAACATGGCGTTTTTTGGCAGTTCAAACGCTGTAAAATACTCTCAACGCAACCTTCCCCCAGTGACTGGAGGTATCCCATGCTTCGCATTCGTTTTGCCTTAATCCTTCTTGCCCTGCTAGGTTTGCTCGCCACGGCTTGTCAGGCCCAAGCATCTCCGACCATCAACGTCACGCCAAGTGACATAAAATTCTCGGGCGAGCGCGCCTTCGCGCTTGAGACCGATTTCGTTACGCAGTTCCCCAATCGTCACAGCGGACAGCCCAACAACCGTCTCGCCGCCGAATGGTTATTGGCGCGCTTCACCGACGCGGGCTGGGACTGTCATCTCGACGAGTGGGAAATCATCAACTACAGCCAGCCCGTTAAATTAAACAACGTCGTCTGCCGTCTCGTGGGCGACTCTGAAAAAGAAATTCTCGTCGTCGTCGCCCATCACGACCAGGCCTCGACCACGATTCAGGGCGCGGACAACGACGGCTCGGGCATCGCCATTCTTTTGCAACTTGCAGAAATTTTTGCGCGCGAAGAATCCCGCGCATATACGTTAACCTTCGTCTCCACCGATGCCGAGGAGTACGGCATGATCGGCACGGGCCGTTTTGTTTCCACGCACCCGAACACCGCGAACATCATCGCGGGTATGTCACTCGATAATCTCGGCCACGATTATTACGATGGCATGAACATGGAACTCATCGGCCGCTACGGCAACTACGGCCCCATCTGGCTCGCGCTCACGGCGCAAGAGTCCGCTCGCGCGGCCGGGGCCGAATGGAAAGTAAACCTGCGTATCCCCTTCGACCAGATTACCGACCAGGCCGCGCCCGTTTCGTTTATGGATCAAGGCCCGATGGTCGCCGCAGGGATTCCCGCGCTGGGATTCACCGCACACGTCCCGCCCGAAGCGGGTGACCTGCACTATCAGCTTTGGCACGACCCCGAAGATACGCTCGAGCATCAGTCCGCTGAATCCCTCGGCCAGTCCGGTTTGATCGCTGAAGCGCTGATTCGTCAATTGTTGAGCATGGACTCCTTCCCGCAAGAATCCGGCCCCTATTTATATTTTGAATCCAGCGGACAAATCTTGCGCGGCGCGCCGCTCTACGCGATCTTCGTTGCCTTCGTCGGCTTGTGGTTCCTCGCCAGCCTGCGCACAGACCGACGCTCGCTCAGCGAAAAACTGCGCGGCTGGCAGACGGCCATGCCGCACTTCCGTGCGTTGTGGTTGCCGCTGTTGGGTTCGATTGTTTTGCTGTACGGATTCACATTGGTCGGGCTGATGAATATTTATGCAGAGTATCCCGCCACCACCAAAGACCCCGACCTGCTTAACCCGCGCTGGCCCGCCGTGATTCTGTTCCTGCTCGGCATGGCCCTCTTCTTTTATATAGGCCGCAGGCTCACTCGCCGCTATGCGAGTGTTGAACCACAATACGCAGACATTAAAGGACTGGCTCGATTCGTGATTGGCTTGGGCGCGCTCTACGTTCTGGCAATCAACCCCTTCGGCCTCTTGTTCATGGTCCCCGCCCTGTTCTGGCTCGCAATTCGCGGCCGTCACGGACTCGGCCGCGGACTCGACGTTGTTTTCTTCGTGCTCGGCGGACTGATGGTCTACGCGTTGATCTTCATCTTCGGCTTCCAGGTCTTGCGCTACAACTGGGCCTTCCTGTGGTACATGATGTACATGTTCTCCACACGCATGATCGGCTTCTGGACAACCGTCATCATCACCGCCATCATCGGCGCGGGGCTATCATTGGTGGTCCGCCCGCCGAACAAAAGCCCAGCCTGAAATATTTTTTTTCAAACCTGTTTTGGACACGGACGACACGGATATCACGGATCAATGCAAAATGATTCCGTGTCGTCCGTGAAATCCGTGTCCGAATGTTTTGAAAAGTGCTTACCTGAATTGATCTAACTTAAATGGATTTCTTCTGCGCCGCGCGGCCCAGCGCCAAATACGAAACCGCCATCACACATCCCAACGCAAAACAACCTCCCCATAGCGCGGACGGGCCGAAGCGCTCGAAGACGAATCCGCCCACGAGCGGACCGAGGAAGGCGGCCAGCCCCCACGAAGCGCCGAAGACTCCCTGAAAGAGTCCGCGCTGATCGATGGGCGCCAGGTCCGCGATGATGGCGGGCGCAACGGCGGAGCCAATCATCTCGCCGAAGGTCCAGATGATGATCGAGAGGATGAAGATCGGCATCGTAAACGCAAAGGCTGTCACGCCGAAACCGAGTCCCACCAGCAGGGCGGCAATCGCAATGGCCGTGAAGCGCGGCCATTGCGCGGCGGCGTTGCTAATGGGCAGATTTAGAAATACGATCAATGCTCCGTTCATCGCAATCGCGATTCCATATTGTTTTGCCACAAGCCCCGCAGAAAGCATGGCCAGCGGCAGGGCCACATATCCCTGCATGTAGATCATTCCGAAAAAGAGACTGAGGAAACTGAAGGCCAGCAGAATCGGCGCGCGACGAAGTTGCGCAACGCGCTCGCCCAAAGTGGCTTGCGCGGCGTGGGCCGCCTCGGCGGGACGAGTCTCGGGCACCGCGAAGAGCACGATCAGGCCGAAGAGCAGGGTCGTAAACGCGTCACCGAGAAAAAGGTAGAGGTAGCTGTAACCCGCTAAAAGTCCGGCCAGAACCGGCGCGGCGGCGAATCCTAAATTGATGGCCCAGTAAACATATCCAAATGCGCGCGGACGGTCTTCGCTGGGGACGAGGTCCGCAACAGCCGCGCTGACGGCGGGCCGCGACAAGTCGGTGATGAATCCTAAAATAAAAGTGCAAGCCGCGATGTGCGGAAGTTCGTGCAGAAAACCGAGCGCGGCCATGACGAAGGGCGTGATGAGGAAACTGATCAGCATCACGGGGCGGCGACCGAGGCGGTCAGTGAGTTCGCCGCCGGTGAGTTGCGCGAGGAAAGAGCCGGCGCCAAACAGCGCGACGGGCACAGCCGCCAATCTGGGAGTGATGCCAAGTTCGCCATTTAAGTACAAGGCCAGGAACGGCAAAACAAAAGAACCCAGGCGGTTAAGAAAAGTGCCGAAGACCAACAACCAATAAGTGCGCGGGAGTTTTAGGAACATGCGGCGGTTATAACATGGAAAATGTGGGGAGTCATTCAGTGAGGCGAGCGCTAAAAAAGATTGCTGTTAAACACAGAGACGGAGGTTGCCTCCGTCTCTGTGTTTAACTTATTTTGCTTGCGGCGTTCGATTGATGTCGCGGTGAAACGAAAGTTCTCCGAGTTTGTCGAATGCCCCGGGCTGAATGGGGTTATCTCCATAAATTGGAAATTTATGTCCCGAGTCGCGCAGCTGCTTGAGGGTTTGGGCCAGGCCAAGGGTTCCATACTCGCGCGTGCGCGATGTGTGGTCGAGATCGATCATCTCGGTCATGAAGGTCTGGTTGGTCCCGGCCTCCTGCAGGATGCGCCCGTCCGGGTCAATGATCGTGGAGCGACCTCCGCCCCAGGTGCCGATTCCGTTCACGCTGACAAAGTATGCCTGATTGAACAACGCGTTGGCGCGGCACATGACGAGTTCGAGTTCGCGATCAGAGGTGGGTGTGAGCGTGGGTTGCAGAATCACTTCTGCGCCCATCCAAGCCAGCGTGCGCGACGTTTCGGGAAACCACATGTCGTAGCAAATGCACAGACCGAATCTGCCCACCTCGGGAATATCGAACACACAGAATTGATTCCCCGGCGTGGTGCCAGCCTCGTAGGGCAACCACGGAAACATCTTGCGATATTTCGCAACAATCTCACCCTGCGGTGAAATGACGATGGCTGTGTTGTAAAGCAGATCCCCGTCCAACTCAAACATGGAGCCGGGCACGATCCACTGTCCCGTTTTGCGGGCCAGCGCACATAGCCGATCGGTGAGCGGGCCGGGGATGCTCTCGGCATTTTTCTTCCACCAATCTTTGTTCTCGGGGGTCACAAACTGCACAAGTCCAGGCACCACTAACTCATGAAACATCAATAATTGCACCCACGGAAAATTCTTGCGAATATTCAAGGCCACATCCGCCATCTTATCCACGGTGGCGGTTGCCTCCCATGGGATCACACTCATTTGTATGCCTGCAATTCCAAAATTACGACTCATTCATCGCTCCCATGATTAAACAAAATGACAGGCGGCTTGCCGTGCTGGCCCGACCTCGCGCAATTGCGGCTCCTCTACGCGGCATCGGTCTTGTACCAACGGACAACGCGGATGGAAGCGACAGCCGGCGGGCGGATTCAGCGCGCTGGGCACATTGCCCTCGAGGACAGTTAATTCCCGCCTCGTAACCTCCACGACGGGGAGCGGGATAGCCCCGAACAGGGCTTTGGTGTAGGGATGCAGAGGCTCGGTATAGACCGCCTCGGCCGGCCCAAGCTCGACCAATTTGCCGAGGTACATGACCCCGATGCGGTCACTAATGTGTTGCACCACATTCAAGTCGTGGGAAATAAAAATGTAAGTCAGGCCTTTTTCGCGTTGCAAATCTTGTAGCAGGTTGATGATCTGCGCCTGTACCGAAACATCCAGCGCCGAGGTGGGCTCGTCGAGCACCAGCAGGCGCGGATTCACCGCCAACGCGCGCGCAATGGCGACGCGCTGACATTGTCCGCCTGAGAGTTCGTGCGGAAAGCGATCCATGTGTTCTGCGCCGAGCCCCACTTGCGTAAGCAATTCGAGGGCGCGCGGGCGTACTTCATTCTTTGTTGCAAGTTTGTGCGTCAACAAAGGTTCGGCGATTACGTCCACAATTCTGAAGCGCGGGCTGAGCGATGAGAGGGGATTCTGAAAAACGATCTGTATCTGGCGGCGCATGGCGCGCATTTCAGCGCGGGAAAGCGCGGTGAGGTCATGCCCGTCAAAGGTAACTGTGCCCTCGGTGGGTTCGAGCAGGCGCAACAACATTCGTCCAAGCGTGGTCTTGCCACAACCCGATTCGCCCACCAGCCCCAACACTTCACCAGCCTGTGCATCGAGGCTCACCCCGTCTACGGCGCGCAAATAACGCGGCTGTGATCTATCGAGACGCGCAATCGCCCCGCCCGAAAGCGGGAAATATTTCTTGAGATTGCTGGCGGAAATTAATGGTTGCGTAAGCATGGGATTTCAATTGTGTACAGGAAGGAAACAAGCGCTCTCGCGCGATTCGCCGACGCGTTTGAGCGGCGGAACTTCGCTGAGGCAACGATCCATGACCTGCGAACAGCGCGGCGCAAACGGACAGCCCTGCACCGCAGTCAAGTCAGCGGGTACCGAGCCGGGGATGGCCTCCATCCGCTGTCCGCGCGATGCGGGGCGTGGGATGGCGTTCAGCAATCCCTGGCTGTAGGGATGGTGAGGTCGATCGTAAACAAAGTAGGTCGGCGAAATTTCAACAACACTGCCGGCATATAGAACTGCCATGCGGTCACATACCTGGGCCACGACACCGAGGTTGTGTGTAATCAGAATGATGGAAAGGTCCAGCTTCTTTTGCAGGTTGCGTAATAGCGTCAGGATTTGGGCCTGAATGGTGACATCCAGCGCAGTGGTCGGCTCATCAGCAATCAACACCTCTGGGCGGCAAACCAGCGCCATGGCAATCATCACTCTTTGTTGCATGCCTCCTGAAAGCTGATGGGGATAGGATTGCATCACGCGTCGCACATCCGCCAGGCCAACAGCATCGAGATTTTGCTCCGCATGTATTTGCGCGACCTTGGCATCCATTGGCAAGTGGCGGCGAATTACATCGGTGATCTGGCGGCCGATGGTAAAAACCGGATTCAAAGATGAAGCCGGGTCTTGAAAGATCATGGCGATGCGCCCGCCACGCACCTTTTCCATTTCAGTTTGCGGAAGGGTTAACAGATTTCGATTCTGAAAAAGAATCTCGCCGCGCACACGCGCAGATTTTGGCAGAAGCCCCAATATCGAAAGCCCTGTGATTGTTTTGCCGCATCCCGTCTCACCGACGACGCCAAAGATTTCGCCTGGCCGCACCGAAAAGGAAATATTGTTCAACGCCCTGCGCATCCCGTTGGCCGTTTTGAAATCGATCTCTAAATTGCGAATCGTCAGAAGGTCGTTCATTTGTATTGCCTGGGATCAAAAATATCGCGCAGGGTATCGCCGACGATGTTGAAAGCCAGCACCACGATGAAGATTGCAATGCCCGGAAAAGTGGCGATCCACCACTGATCGAGGATAAAGGTACGCCCTTCACTGATCATCAGGCCCCAGTCTGGTGCGGGGGGTTGCGTGCCGAGTCCGATGAAGGCCAGCCCGCCCATGGCGAGGATAACGGTGCCAAGGTCTACGGTGGCTTGCACGAGAATGGGAGAAAACGTATTGGGCAATATGTGCCGAAGGATGATAGTTGTGTCGGTAACGCCTGTGGCTTGCGCGGCCTCCACAAAATATTGGCTCTTAAGGCTAATGGCCACGCCGCGGGCGATGCGTGTGTACCACGGCCACCAGGTAACAACGAGAGCGATGGCGGCTTTGTCTAATCCGCGACCGATGGAGGCGGCGATGGCCATTGCCAATAGGAGCGAGGGGAAAGCCAGGAACAAGTCTGTGATACGCATGATCACTTCATCCACCCAGCCACCTTTGTAGCCCGCCAATGCACCGAGCGGTGCGCCGATGAGTACAGCGAATAAAACCACGCCTATGGGAATGATTAACGCGGGGCGAGCGCCGTAAATGATGCGGCTGAGAATGTCGCGCCCCAAACGGTCTGCGCCTAAGAGATGATTTGCAGAGGGCGCTTGCATTGTGTCGGCCGCGTTCGTGCGACCTTGTCCCTGCTCGGGGTAGGGCGCAATAAGCGGCGCGAAGATGGCCACCAGAATTACAAGCAGGATGACAACTGTGCTGGCGAAGGCCAGTGGATCGCGCGTAATCACGCGGATGACGTGCCGCGTTCTGCGCTGGGAGGGGATGACTTCAATAACAGATACATTCATGGGTTACTTCAGTCTGATGCGTGGATCGATGATCGCCTGCAAGAGGTCCACGAGTAGATTAATGATGACATAGCCTATGGCGCCGAAGAGGGTAATTCCCATAATGGCGGCATAATCCAAATTCAGCAGGGAGCGGACTGTGAACAAGCCCAGGCCAGGCCAGTTATATAAGACCTCTACAAAAAAGGTGCCCGTCAGGGCATATGCGAAGGTAAGCCCGATAACAGTTAACGTGGGGCTGATGGCGTTTTTTAGTGCATACAGATAAGTGATAATCTGTTCGCGGATTCCGTAGGCGCGCGCGGTGCGGATGTAATCCTGCCCGAGAACTTCGAGCATTGCGGCGCGCGTCATGCGGGCGATCAGGCCGATGGGATATGCCGCAAGGGTGAAAGCTGGAAGGATCAAATGTAGGAAGACGTCATGCAGGGCAACCCAATTGAAGGTCAGCAGAGAATCGAGCAGCAGGAAATTCGTAATGATGTGGATGGGATGTGTAAAGCGCAGGTCCGAGTCGACGCGCCCGCTGAGGGGCAATAATTGCAAATTGCGAAAAAACGCGATCTGTAAAAGAAGGCCGAGATAGAAAGCTGGCATTGAAACGCCGACGATGGAAACCACGCGCACAAATACATCCACGGGGCGGCCCTGCCAGCGGGCGCTGATCACGCCGAGCGGAACGCCAATGAGTGTGGCGATGAACATTCCAAAAAAAAGTAATTCCAATGTGGCGGGCAATCGTTCGCCGAGTTCTTGGAGTACAGGGCGTTTTGTAGCAAGTGACGTGCCGAGGTCACCGTGGATGAGATCCCCCATATAAATTGCATACTGCACAGGTAGTGGGCGATCAAGCCCCAGTCTGATGCGCACCTCCTGCAAAGCTTCTGGGC